>JAZUFV010000066.1:0-11292 GCA_045640845.1 Lachnospiraceae bacterium | reverse complement strand
TGCCTGTAGAATTGTCGGCGGACCGGACAGAGAGGAAAATATGAAGACAATTATTGAAAAATTATTTGAATTGCGCGATGAGGAATATGCCGCATTTCAGGCAAAGCTTACGCCTTCGGTCGATCCATCTCTTTTTATCGGAGTGAGGGTGCCGGCATGCAGAGCACTTGCAAAGGATCTTTATAAAAATGACATTGAAGAAGTAAAAAGATTTTTGTCAGAGCTTCCTCATAAGTACTATGATGAAAACATGCTGCATGGCCTGCTGATTTCGGAGATAAAGGATTTTGGTTTATGCATTTCCGAACTTGAGGCATTTCTGCCAAGCGTAGATAATTGGGCCGTCTGCGATATAATGTCGCCTAAATGCTTTAAAAAACACAAGGCAGAATTACTGCCGTTTATTGAAGCATGGACAGGATCCTCAGAAGAATACACGATACGCTTTGGCCTGGAAATGCTGATGTCACACTTCCTGGATGACGATTTCAGACCGGAATATCTTACGATAGCGTCTTCAGTCCGCTCAGACAGGTATTATGTGAATATGATGATTGCCTGGTTCTTTGCTACGGCATTGGCAAAGCAGTGGGACAGTACGATAGGATTTATTGAAGATAACAGGCTTGAGGAATGGGTCCACAACAAAACGATCCAAAAGGCTCGCGAAAGTAATCGGATCACCGATGAACAGAAGATGTATTTGAATAAATTAAAAAGATAATTGATACAGAGAAAATAAAGTATCATTGAACCGCCTCCGCGGAAGCACCCACCTAAAAGACCCCACGGAAGCCAGACCCCACGAAACTTTGGAGACCCTATATTACTGATGACGGAAGCTTTTGATGCCTCCGTCTTTCATTTGCTGCAGATGATCGTTAATCCGACATTTTTGATCATCTTCACGGCAGCGGTTTCAGTATATGGAACAACTGGTTTTTCAATTTCATGGGCTGAAGATGGTTGTTACTAAACGAATACACGTTGAAAAGCAGGGGCACAATATCCCTAAATTATCAAAATTAAAGTTGAGAAATGTTTCTTGATAAAGTACAATATTGAAAAAGAAGGGCACAATATCCCTAAATTATCAAATTGGAGGCATTATGGAAATAAAAAGAGACATATACCTACAGAAGTTAATAAACCGTATGCATAACGGGATGATAAAGGTTATTACAGGAATCAGACGTTCCGGGAAATCATATCTTTTGTTTAATATTTTTAGGAATTACCTTAAGACACAGGGTGTTGCGGATGACCATATTATCGCAATTGAGTTAGATATGCTCGAAAATGAGAAGTATAGGGATCCACGCACGCTGCTGGAGTATACTAAAAGCCGGATGACAGATGAGGGGGGTTACTATATTTTTCTGGACGAAGTGCAGTTACTGCCAGGATTTGTATCAGTGTTGAATTCATTTCTTCATATGCAAAATGCGGATGTTTATGTAACCGGCAGCAATTCGAAATTCCTATCAAAGGATGTCATTACAGAATTTAGAGGGCGTGGAGATGAAGTTCATGTTTATCCTGTTAGTTTTAGAGAATACATGGAAGTATTTGATGGAGATAAATATGAAGGCTGGAGTTCCTATGTTAGTTTTGGTGGGCTGCCATTAACTGTTACGATGGCTACTGATGAACAGAGAATGGAATATCTTACCAGGTTATTTGAAGAGACTTATATAAAGGATATTATTGAGCGCAATCACATTGAAAAGGTTCAGGAAATAAATGACTTGATAAATATCTTGGCATCCAGCATTGGCTCTCTTACAAATGCGTCAAAAATAGAAGCAACATTTAAGAGTGTTATTCAGTCGGATATTAGTCTTAATACCATACGAACATATATTGACCATCTGAAGGATGCGTTCATAGTCAATGAAGTAAATAGATATGATGTGAAGGGCAGAAAATACATTGGTACGCCGCTCAAGTATTATTTTGAGGATGTAGGTCTGCGAAATGCCAGACTGGGATTTCGTCAAGTAGAAGAAACGCACCTGATGGAAAATATCATATACAATGAACTGCGTGTGAGAGGTTATCAGGTTGATGTTGGTGTGGTTGTAAAGCGAGAAAGGACTAAAGAAGGTGTACAGGAAAAGAAACAGTATGAAATAGATTTTGTTGCCAATATGGGCAGCAAGAGATATTACATACAGTCTGCTTTTAGCCTGCCGGATGCAGAGAAGAGAGCACAAGAAAAAGCGTCTCTTATAAATGTAAATGACTCGTTTAAGAAGATTATTATTGTAAAGGATGTTGTAAAACCATTACATGATAATGACGGAATCCTCACGATGAGCATATATGACTTCCTTCTAAATGAGCATAGTTTAGAGCTATAAATATGAAGCAGATGGGGAGGGAAAAGTAATAGACATTATTGCATAAATGCTGTGACGCCTCATTCTTCTCATGCAAGGAGCTGGTTCCGGGGTATCAAAAAATGAAAGAAGGTAACTTATGGAGACAGACAATACGAAAAAAAGAAACAGAAAAGCACTGATTATACTGACAGTGGTTCTGGCAGTCCTGATAGCAGCAAGTATTGCCATCTTATTTACAGTTAATATACATAGATCGCGGGAACTGTTTGCCTCGATTCCGGAGGAGACCGTGGCTGATGCCAATCCGGAAGACGGATATGAACTGGAACAGATGCTGATCATCAGCCGACACAATATCCGCTCTCCTTTATCAGGCGGAGATTCACTGTTAAGCCAGATCACGGCTCATGAGTGGTTTGACTGGACTTCCGAATCGGGAGAGCTTTCGGTTAAAGGCGGGCAGTTAGAGGCAGCAATGGGTCAGTTCTTCAGAAAGTACCTTGAAAGCAGGGAGTTCATTCCGGCCAACTGGATCCCAAATGACGGCGAGGTAAGGTTTTATGCTAACTCAATGCAAAGGACAATAGCAACGGCACAGTTTTTTTCAACAGGAATGCTGCCGGTTGCAAATGTTGACATAGAATATCACAAAGCATACGGAGAGGTGGACCCGATCTTCTGCCCTATCATCCGCTGCAGCAGTCCGGAGTTTGAAGCCCAGGTGCGTAAGGAAATTGACGCCATGGGCGGAGAAGAAGGCCTGGTGGGAATCAGCAAAAACCTGAAAGAGTCTTACGAGCTTCTGGAAGAAGTTCTGGATTTTAAGGATTCGAAATATGCGAAAGAAAACGGTATTGAGCACATCCCCGTGGACGATGTTTCAATTGAGCTTGCTGAGGGCGAGGAAATCAGCATGAGCGGAGGCATGAAGACCGCAAATTCGGCAGTGGACGCACTGAAACTCCAAATCTATGAGGAAGAAGATCTTGATAAAGCACTCTTTGGGCAAAACCTTACTACAGAGCAGATTCAGGATATCTGTAAAATCGGTGACGCTTACCAGGAGATCTGCGAGGGATCAAAAACTCTATCCACGCAGGTAATGGCACCGATGCTGACGGAGATGAAAAAAGAGTTTGAAACACCGAAACGCAGATTCACTTTTTTCTGCGGACATGACAGTACGATAACTGCTCTCACGGCAGCGCTTGACGTTTCAGAATATCTGCTTCCCGGTGCCATATCGCAGAAAGCACCGATAGGCGGTAAGCTGGTATTTGAGAAGTACAAAGGAAATGACGGGCAGAAATATATGAAGCTGTGGATGGTTTATGCAAGCGGTGACCAGCTGAGGAATAACACCATCGTTTCCCTGGAAGAGGCACCGATGCTTTATGAACTGGAACTTGACGGGCTCTCAAAAAATGCCGACGGATATTACACATATGAGGATGTGATATCGAGATTTGACGAAGCAATATCTTTGGGAAATGAGTATGTTGATGCAGATGTTCTGAAGGAAGCTGCGTAGGTTTTAATCCTGATTTTAAATATATTGAGCTGGATATGTGTAAAAGAGATGCAGGATAGATGCTGATTCCGGTGACATATGGAAACGAGAAAACATAACAGATTAAAAGAATATGATTATTCGGAAAACGGATATTATTTTATAACGATCTGCACGGCAGAAAAAAGCAAAATACTATGTGATATATCTTTAGGGGCGAACTGTGTTCGCCCGCAAACGATCCTTTCTGAAATCGGGAAAATCGTTGACGAGAACATTGGATTATTAAATGATATATATGAGAGTGTGCAGGTTGATAAATATGTCGTAATGCCTAACCACGTGCATTTGATTGTTGTGATACAGAACGGGCGAACACAGTTCGCCCCTACGATATCACGAATTATAAAGCAGTTTAAGGGTAAAATTACAAAGCAGGTTGGCTTCAGCATTTGGCAAAAATCTTTTTATGACCATATTATCCGTGACAAAAATGATTATTTGCGGATCTGGGAATATATTGAAAACAATCCCGGGAAATGGGCTGAGGATGAATATTACATTTAACATATCCCGTAGGGGCGAACTGTGTTCGCCCGCAATGTGCCGCGAATAATTAAACAGTTTGAGGATGAATATTATATTAAGCAAATTCCGGTTTGCAGTCCGCCGGCCGCAGAGTAAACCGGTCTGAGAGGAATATGAAAGATTTTTTACCGGTAACAATTGAAGACATGAAGAAGAGGGAATGGGAACAGGCAGACTTTGTCTATGTCACGGGCGATGCCTATGTTGACCATTCTTCCTTCGGAACGGCCATCATCAGCCGCGTGCTGGAGCATGCGGGATATAAAGTGGCCATTATTTCCCAGCCTGACTGGAATGATTCCGAAAGCATAAGCATTTTCGGAAAGCCGCGTCTGGGTTTTCTTGTTTCGTCAGGAAATATGGATTCAATGGTGAACCATTATACGGTAAACAAAAAACGCCGCCACGAGGATGCATATACTCCGGGCGGAAAAACCGGAAAGCGCCCTGACCGCGCGGTGTTGGTATACTGCAACCTGATCAGGAAAAAGTATAAGGATGCGGTTGTGATAATAGGCGGCATTGAAGCCAGCCTGAGACGCCTTGGCCATTACGATTACTGGTCGGATAAAGTGAAGCGTTCCATTCTGCTGGATTCCGGCGCAGATATTTTAAGTTACGGAATGGGTGAGCGCAGCATAGTTGAGATAGCCGATGCCCTGAACAGGGGAACGCCGGTTCAGGAGATGACCGGCATACGCGGAACCGTTTTCAAAGCCCGGGAGATAGATAGAATAGACGGAATTATCACCCTTCCGGATTATGATAAGATCCTTGCGGATAAGACGGAATATGCAAAAAGTTTTAAGATACAGAGCGAAAATACAGATGCTGTGAATGCGCACCCGCTTGCCGAAAAATATGGTGAAAAACGTTACATTGTGCAGAACCCGCCGGCATTTCCGCTCTCAATGGAAGAGATGGATGCTGTATACGGGCTTCCGTACATGAATACATATCATCCGTCCTATGAAAAAGACGGCGGAGTTCCGGCAATAAAGGAAATAAAATTTTCACTCACAAGCAGCAGAGGGTGCTTTGGCGGATGCAGCTTCTGTTCGCTGAACTTTCATGAAGGCCGCGTTGTGCAGGTGAGAAGCCATGAATCGATCATAAATGAAGCACGCGCAATGACGGAAGACCCGGAATTCAAGGGGTATATCCATGATGTAGGCGGACCGACAGCCGATTTCAGGCGGCCGGCCTGCGATAAGCAGAAGACAAACGGCGTCTGTCCGAACAGACAGTGCATGTATCCGCAGCTTTGCAAAAATATGGTGGTGGATCATTCTGATTACCTTGCCCTTCTGAAAAAACTGCGGGAACTTCCGAAGGTAAAAAAAGTCTTCATCCGTTCAGGTATCCGTTTTGTTTATGTTATGGCGGAGAAGAATGATAAATTCCTGCGCGAGATCAGTAAATACCATGTCAGCGGCCAGCTGAGAGTTGCGCCCGAGCATGTTTCCGAAAGAGTGCTTGCCCTTATGGGAAAGCCGAAGAAAAAAGTTTATGAGGATTTCTGCAGGAAATTTGACAGGATCAATCAGGAGCTGGGCCTTAAACAGTATGTGGTACCGTATCTGATCTCTTCACATCCGGGGTCGACTCTTGAAGATGCCGTTGCCCTTGCGGAAAGCATAAGGGATATGGGCTATATGCCTGAACAGGTGCAGGATTTTTATCCTACTCCTTCCACTGTTTCCACCTGCATGTATTACACGGGGATAGATCCGCGGACAATGAAAGAGGTTTACGTGCCGAAGACTTATCACGAAAAGGTAATGCAGAGGGCGCTTATCCAATACAGGGATCCGGCAAATTATAAGCTGGTTAAGGAAGCACTGGAGCTGGCAGGAAGAGAAGATCTTATAGGGTTTGACAGGAAACACTGCCTTATTCCGCCGAGACCGCTTAAGAATGCGTCAAAAGGTAAAAACAAGAGCGGGATAAACAATAAAAACAGATAATAAAAATCCGGGAGGAATAATATAATGTTAATTAACGGAAAAGAAGTTGAACTGGCACCGTATCCAATTGGCTACCGCGCGCTCATAGGGCATCTCACACCGTCTCATGATGACGGCTACGGTCCTTATGAATTCAGGGTAATGTCTCCTGAGGGCGTGCTTACCATCCCTACCAGCGTAATGGTAAGATCACTCACCAGGGAAAACCTGATGGAAGCTTCGGAAGGGGCGGTTGCCGGAGCAGAAATGCTGAAGACTGCTCATGTTGATCTTATCAACTATATTGCCACCGCAACCTGCTTTGTTCTGGGAAATGAAGGCGAGGCACAGCTGGTTAAGCGTATTGAAGACGCAACAGGCATCAAGGCAACAGCCGGCGGAATCTCAGTAACCAAAGCCCTTGAGTTTATGGGGGCAAAGAACATACTCTGCTACACTCCTTACTCACCGGTGATCGCTCAGATCGAACACGAGTATTTTGAAAATGCCGGATTTAATATCTGCGGCGAGATGAACCGCACGTTCATCAATCCTGCCGATGTAACCAGCGTTGATCCGTATGAGATTCTGGCAGACATCGTTACATTGTGGAAACAGAATAAAGATCAGAAGCCGGAGGCTGTATTCTGCGTAGGCGGATGCTTCAGAACTCTTGAAGTTGTGGATAAGATTGAAAAGATCATCGGCATTCCTGTGGTAGGCACACAGCAGGCTAATATGTGGAATGACCTTCAGCTTTGCGGCATAGAAGACAGGATGACGGGACTTGGCATGCTTTTTGAAAAACCAAGGCTTTGATAGTTACACAAACCTTTTGGATATGCTATAATCCAGCTAAGCCAACACATACAACAGAACGGGCTCACTGAAACAAGGTGAGCCCTCTGATTTTTCAGGAAAACATGCAGAATTACAGATCACTGGCAGCAATTATATATGTGACCGGCACCGAGACGGAGGCAACCCAGCCGCGTCCGAAGGCGATAATTGCCAAAAGCATCTGCGATTTTGCCGACAGCCGCAAGTCTGATATTTATCAGAAATTTGCAGCATACACCAGCTGCGAATTTGTAAAGCTTATGCTGGAAGAAATCTTGTGATCAATAAATAAAGGAAGTAATAAAATGGGAAACGGTTTTAATTCACCGGCTGAAACAATAGCCATCAACATGAAAGCATCTGAAACCAAGGGCAATCTCCCTGTGGGAAAGATGATTCTGCTGGGTCTTCTGGCAGGCGCATTCATTGCCTTCGGAGCAGCTTCAAGCAGTACGGCTGCCTTCGGTATTGAAAACACAGGGCTCTTAAGGCTTGTATCGGGAGCTGTTTTCCCTGTGGGACTGATGCTTATTGTCATCTGCGGAGGAGAGCTCTTCACCGGAAACTGTCTTATGGGAATGGCTGCTCTTAACAAGCAGGTGGGCTGGCTGAAAGTTCTTAAAAATCTTGTTATCGTATGGCTTTCAAACTTTGCGGGCTCGGTCATCATCGCTGCTCTGGCCAGCCTTTCGGGAAACTTCGGACTTGGAGGCGGACAGCTTGGCGCTTATACCATCAAGATTGCTGCGGGAAAAGCGGGAATGGGCTTTGTTGTCTGCCTGACTTCGGGTATCCTCTGCAACATGCTGGTATGCCTGGCAGTTCTGGCAGCAGCCGCAGCTAAAAGCATTGTGGGAAAAGTTATGGGAATCTTCTTCCCTATCTGCGCGTTTGTTACCGCCGGTTTTGAACACAGCATCGCCAATATGTACTATATTCCTGCAGGACTGTTTGCAGCCCTCAACCCTGCTTATGCAGCAAAGGCTCAGGAGGTTTACGGGATTACGGCTGAGCAGCTGGCCAATTTAAATATAGGAAGCATGTTCGGAAACATACTTCCTGTTACTCTCGGAAATATTATCGGCGGAGGAATCTTCATCGGTGCAGCATATTTCCTGATCTATGCTAAGAAAAAAGAGAATAACTGATCACTCTTCGCTGTTATAGCGTTCGAGGAAATCATGCTTCTGCTTCCCGGTCTTATATCCTGGGAAGGTTTCCAGACATACTGAATGCAGACTGTTGAAAATGCTGCTTTCTATGTCTGGATTTTCTTTTTTAAGGGAAGCTATAAGCTCCTTTATCTCCTGACGTTTTGAATCTCCGGTGCCGTCACCTTCGGCATTCTTTTCTGTGAACCGGCATGCGCACTGAAGAAAGCTCAGCTGATTATAATGCGCCCAGGAGATTATATCCTCTTCGCGGATGCAGTAGAGCGGGCGGATCAGCGACATTCCTTCAAAGTTGGTGCTGTGAAGCATAGGCAGCATGGCCTGAAGCTGTGATGCATAAAACATGCCGATCATGGTTGTTTCTATGACATCGTTCATATGGTGGCCCAGGGCTATCTTATTGCAGCCCAGTGCTTTTGCATGTGCGTAAAGGGCTCCGCGGCGCATTCTTGCGCAAAGATAACAGGGTGATTCATCCTGCGCATTTGCGATATCAAATATATCTGACTCAAAAATCTGAACAGGGATTTCCAGAAGCTCAGCATTGCTGATTATTTTTTCGCGGTTTTTCGGGTTATAGCCCGGATCCATTACCAGGAATACGGTTTCAAACGGAACATCGCTGTGACGCTTAAGCTCCTGCATAAGCTTGGCCATTACAAAGGAATCTTTTCCGCCCGAAATGCAGACGGCTATTTTATCGCCTTCCTTTACCAGCTCGTATCTTTTTACGGCCGCAATAAAAGGCGCCCACAGCTCTTTCCTGTATTTTTTTATCAGACTGCGCTCAGCCTGCTGGCAGCGCGTAAGTTCCTTAGGCATTTTTTGTAAGTTCCTTTATTACTTCTCCGGCAATTATCAGTCCTGCTGCTGCCGGCACAAAAGCTGTTGAGCCCGGCGTGCGGCTTCCCACGTTCACCGGTTCTTCTTTTGAGTATACAACCTTCAGTTTTTCAATCCCCCGGTTTCTGCATTCATGCCTCATCACTTTTGCAAGCGGGCAGACAGAGGTTTCATATATATCGGCCACCTCAAGTGCCGCAGCATCAAGCTTATTGCCGGTTCCCATGCTGCTTATCACGGGTACGCCGGCATCCCCGGCCTTTGTTATGATGGCCAGCTTGCCTGTTACGGTATCTATGGCATCAACAACGTAGTCATACTGTGTGAAGTCTAACTGTTCTTCTGTGTCGGGCATGAAAAAAATCTCATGGCAGGCCACACTGCATTCAGGGTTTATGTCTTTGATGCGCGCTTTTGCAGCTTCCGTCTTAAACTGCCCTATTGTGCTGTGCAGGGCAATGATCTGGCGGTTGATGTTTGTCTCGCAGACAGTATCGTTATCTATGAGGTCAAGCCTGCCTATCCCGCTTCTTGCAAGGGCTTCAACAACATAGCTTCCCACTCCGCCTATTCCGAAGACGGCAACCCTTGAGGCTTTAAGTTTTTCTATCGCACCGTCTCCAAGGAGGCTGCGCGTGCGTTCAAACTGATCTGACATTAATTTATTATGCCTCCTCCCAGTACAACATTTCCTGCATAAAGTACTGCACTCTGGCCTTTTGTTATGGCTCGCTGCGGTTCCTTAAAGGTTATATGCAGTGTACCGCCCGCATAAACAACAACGCTTGCCGGTGCCGGCACTGCGCGGTAACGCACCTTCACATCACATTCAAACTGCATGGCCGGCGCATAAAGCATGGTCCAGCTTGCGCCGGATACGGTCATGGTATCTGAAAACAACAGGTCTTCGCTTCCCACCGTCACCGTATTTGCTTTCATATCTTTTGAAAGTACATATACCGGCGCCGGTACGGAAAGCCCCAGCCCTTTGCGCTGCCCTATGGTATATCTGAGGGCGCCTTTATGGGTGCCCATTTTTTCTCCGTTCACATTAAGGAAGCTGCCCTCTGCCGGCTTTTCTCCTCTGAATTTCTCAATGTACTTTGCAAAATCCCCGTCCGGGATGAAGCATATGTCCTGGCTGTCTTTTTTGCGGGCATTGACGAATCCGTTTTCTTCTGCAATGCTGCGGATCTCTTCTTTTGTGTAATCCCCGAGCGGAAACATTACTTTTGAAAGCTGGTCCTGAGTGAGTCCGTAAAGGAAATAGCTCTGATCCTTTGCCTCATCTTTTGCTTTCATCAGCTGGAAGAATCCGCTTCTCATGTTTCTGGCTACTCTTGCGTAGTGGCCGGTCACCAGTCCGTCAAAGCCATGGCTTTCGGCATACTCAAAGAGCTTGCCGAACTTCATGTGGATGTTGCAGTTCACGCACGGGTTTGGAGTGAGGCCTGCTTCATAGCTTTCCACAAACGGGCAAATGACTTTTTCACGGAATTCTTCGCGGCAGTCAAGCACTATAAGCTCCATGCCCAGTTTTTCTGCAACAAGCCGGGCATCGTTAACGTTTGCCTCGCCTGCCTCGCCGTCATCTGCAAGCCGCATGATGATGCCTGTGCAGTCAAAGCCTTTCTGCTTCATCAGATATGCTGTTACTGAGCTGTCCACTCCGCCGCTCATCGCGATGAGTGCTTTCTTCCCCATATTTTTCTCCGTTAGTTTTTGTGGCCGCCCTTCCCTTATATGCGCATGCTTGGAATAAATTTTGCCTTGGCATGCATTCGCCTCTTTCGGCCGTGTGCCATTTTGCACACTGCTCGAAAGTACTAAGCTCAGAGCACGTTCGGATGAACGCGGCCCCTCGTGCGGAACTCGCACTAATACGGGCATTCGGCTGCCTTCGTGCCTGCACTCGCCACCCGCATACCCGTCTTACGTGCTCAGACAGTCCTGTGCTCGGGGCCTATCCTCACGCACTCTTTGCTAAGTGCTTTCGGTTAATGTGTGCAAAGCTGGCACAAGCGGCCTGCGGCGAATGCCTCAACTGA
>JAZUFV010000065.1:0-3043 GCA_045640845.1 Lachnospiraceae bacterium | reverse complement strand
TGTAAACGTTGACGGGAAACTTGTTTCACAGGAAAACTACTTTGCAGAGGAAGGTTCCACAAAGGTAACTCTGAAGCCGGCCTTCCTTGAGACCTTAAGCATCGGTGAACATACACTGGATATTGTTTCCATTGACGGAATGGCTTCCACAAAGTTCAATATTCTGGATGAACAGCCAACAGAGCCGCAATCAGATGATCCTGATGGCCCGGGCACAGGTGACAATGGCGGCCTGTTTACATGGCTTGCAGTCCTTCTTGCATGCGGCGCAATTGTCAGTCTGATTATTTTACGCAGAAGAAAACAGCACTGATCAATATATTTCTTTTGAAAGAGGAAAAGTAATGAAGAAAGCGGTAAAAATTCTTGGCGCGCTTATGGCATTGATAATGGTAGTATGTTCACTGCCTGTTTTAGCGTACGCAGAGCAGCAGACTTTCGAAGAAGCAGAGATCGAGACATATATCTCGGATATTGACGCGTTGAAAGCAAAGGAAGCAAAAGGTTTTCTTAGTCCGGTAAACACAAGAATCTGGGTAAACGGTGAGCAGTTTACATCAGATAAATTAGTCATTCCATGCGGAAACGGAACAGCTGCACTGGATCAGGAAGCAGAAACTATCACATTGGATAATGCCGAAATTACAAAATCTGAAATTGCTGCAATCTTCGCAGAGGGGAACCTTAAAATAATCCTTGTAGGAACAAACATTATAAGTCTTGATGAGGGAAAAGCGGCAGCCGGAATTTATACTACGAAGGATATCACAATCGGCGGTGATGGAAGCCTTAACATTTCTGTTCCTGGTGAATCAGACACCGGAATTTTGTCTATTGATGGTGATATCTGTGTAAAAAATGATGCTGATCTTACTATCCGGGCCGGTAGAGACGGTATCGGGTCCGGATCCGGTAATGTGCATTTTTACGGAACCGGAAAAATTACGGTAACAAGTTCAGGCACAGAAGGGGCTGCGGTTGCTTTCGAAGAACGGACCGGAACATTGCTGCTTGAGGGTGAAAATGAAGTAATCACATTAAGTGCGGCTGAAGGAAACAGTGCTGTTATCAACCGCAGCACAGGCGAAAGCCCTGTCGGCGGATCTCAGCTTGAATCCTTCACTGTAACGGGTGCCCCGGAAGAAAGCACTGTCACATACAGCCATTTTGATTATTATGATATCTGGGTAAACGGTGAGCAGTTTACATCAGATAAATTAGTCATTCCATGCGGAAACGGAACGGCTGAGCTTAACGCAGACACTTCTCCTTATACGCTGTCGCTGAAAGATGCCCAGATCACAAAGGCAGAGAGTGTGACGAGGGAATCTGAATACGGCACATCGTCTTATAGCGGTGCGATTATTTCATTTGTACCTATTGAAATCTGCACAAAAGGATTTAATGTCATAAATCTTTCTGAAGACACGGAGGCTGAAGGCATAGTTGTCGATGGCGATCTTACATTAAGCGGCAGCGGAGCATTGGATATTGATGTAAACCGTGTTTATGAGGGAATCTTGAATTTCAATGGCGATATTTACCTGAAAATGTCCGGAAATCTTGCAATCAATGCATGGGAAGGCATTGACACAGGTAATGATCTCTATATAGATATGACCGGAAATATTGAAATAAATGCCGCAGAAACCGGAATTCATTCCGGCGGCTCAGCTGATATTGAAATGTCCGGAGACCTTACGGTCAATGCCGAAGATTACGGTTTATATTTTTACGGCGGCGCTTATATTGAAACGTCCGGAAACATTAATATTGATGCCGGTTATTCCGGAATAAAGCTGAGATGGAGCTCCCGTATTAAATCTTCAGGTGATATTGTGATAAATGCCGGCGGAGACTACGGAATACAGTCAGACTATCTGGAATTTGTAACAACCGGAGATACAACAATAACCAGCGATAATTATGGAATATTGGCATCAGGCGGAGTTTACATATGTACCGATGGCGCTTTTAAAGTTGAAGGAGATACAGATGGAATCTGGACATCATCTGTGGATTTTGGCGGCATAGGCACAGTAGATATTTCCGGTGGTGAGTATGGCATATCCGTACATGAAGACGAAGCAGGATACCTGGCTCTTTATGGCAGCGGTCAGGTTACAGTAACCGGCGGCATCAACGCAGTTTCGCTTGACTATTTGGACTCAGCTGTCTTTCTTAATGGGTCATCAAGTCCTATAACATTTACGGCCTCCGAGGGCAACCCTGCGATCTATAATAAAAGCTCCGGAGAAAGCCCGGTCAAGGGATACAATTTTTCACTGTATACGGTAACAGGTGCTCCTGATACGGAGTCTGCCGTGTATACACTGAATGGAATACCTGTCTGGGTCAACGGAGAAAATTTCACAAAAGATAAGCTTACAATTGAATGCGGCGCCGGAACAGCAGAGCTTGATACAAGCACTTCACCTTACACACTGACTTTGAGTAATGCGGAGATTACTGAAAAAGCTTCTTTGTATACCGGTATGTCCGGTTTCTGGGAACCATCCGCCGGAATTCTTGCTGCCTGCCCGCTTGATATATGCGTGGAAGGGACAAATATAATTGAGATTACAGGCAACGAATCGACATGCGGAATCCTGAACTTTGAAAAACTTTCACTCAGCGGTGACGGAAGTCTTGATATTACCAACGAAGCCGTGTATGGAGACGGAATCTATGTAATTGAAGGCGGCATGGATCTGGATATGTCAGGTGACCTTACAATAAACGCCGGTGATGATGCTTTTGATATTTATGGCGATATGAATGTAAATATGTCCGGCGACCTGACTTTGTATGCGGATGAAGGCTTTTACATTCATGGTTATCTGACCATAGATATGTCCGGAAATCTGTTTATAGATGCTGAAAGTACCGGTATCTATGCTTCGGATGATGGCGTCACCATTTCCGGAAACGGTGATGTAACGATAAGCGCTGATTCTGAAGGATTGTATTTATATGATGATCTGATCCTTTCAGGAAACGGAGCAGTAACAGTAACCAGTTATGGTGATTCTGCTGTTTATAT
>JAZUFV010000064.1:0-5896 GCA_045640845.1 Lachnospiraceae bacterium | reverse complement strand
ATTCCGATCAATGTTAATGTAACCTTCCTTGATGCTGACGGAACTGAAATCTATACAGAAAAGATCAAGAACGGCGAATCAGTTGAAAACTGGCCTGAAACGCCGCAGGCTCCGTCTGAGAGCGCAATCTGGAACGGCTGGCTTGATGAAGACGGAAACAGCTATGAAAGTGATGCGACGTTCACAGAAGACACAGTGCTCACCGCTTCATGGACGCTGAGATATAAAGTTACTTACGATGTGACACCGGACGGAACTTACGGCATGCCTGAAGAATATCCTGTTCCTGTGGATGATAAATATTATCTCTCAGGTGAAAAAGTAACTCCTGTAAGCTTCCCTGAAAGCTTTGAAGGTGAAGCCAAAGACAGCAAGAACGATGAAAAAGTTAAAGGCACATGGGCTTTCTCCGGCTGGGATAAAGATGAGTTTGAAATAACAGAAGATACCACCATCTCAGGCAGTTGGACATTTACACCGGATGAGCCGGAGCCGACAGAGCCTGGGTCAACTGACCCGACCGAGCCGGGAACACCTGAAGAGCCTACCACTCCGGATAATCCGCAGACAGGCGACAGGGCAGACACAGCTGCATGGATGATCGTCCTTATTGCGGCAGCAGGCATAACAATCATCTGCACATTAAGAAACAGAAAGCGCAGGAAAGACTGAAATAACGGATATTAAAATCCGAAAATAATTCTTACAGCAAAAAAAGTCAGCAGCCATATAAGAATACCTGCCAGGCAGACTATCAGATATCTTTTGTAGACAGAGTTCAGTCTTATTACAGCTTTCATGCTTCTTGTTTTTTCGGCAGCGGTATTCAGTTCTATGTTGCTGTCAGCTAGCTTTTTATAATAATTATTCTTTTGAATATGCATTCCGATCAATGCCATTGCAGTAATTGCAATGGCATAAATCGTCCATATTACCAGGCCTGTCAATGTCAGATTCTTAAATAATCTGTCCGGACCCGAAAAACCATCATACCTTGTGAAATTGACTATTTCTGCCGCAATCATAAATACAGTTATCACTATCATGCTCCAGAAAACTATTCGTGAAGCCTTAGGCAGAACCGGGTCATTATATGTTCTGAGGATTTTTTCACGTTTTCGACTCAGGCTGCTTTTGGCAACAGGAGTATGTTCCACTTCCATAGCCTGTGAAAAATAGTCATCTTTATGTTTTTTATTAAGTAAAGCCATCTATACGTTCCTTACCGGAGAACAAGTTTCTCCTCTGCATATTTTTTAAATTCTTCAATCAGGGTGACTTCTGCTGGATGAAGTTTGATGCCTTTGGGATAAGAAAGCGCAAGCTGGCACTTAAAACTCTCCACCCTTATCGGGAAATACACGACATCGTTTATATCTCCGGCCTGATTGTTGATTACAGACATCAGGTGGCTGCCCGTGGCCAGCATTACACAGGTTCCGTTTAAAGCAGATATGTCACAGAAAGAAATATTTTCAGTGGTGATTCCAATCCTAGGCTGAAAACTATTTTCAACAAATATTTCTTTCAGATCCGTTGCCATTTCGCCATATCTGTTAAGTACTATGGAAAAAGGCATGTCCTTAATGACGGAGAGATCTCCGGATAAACGCAGTTCTGACAACTTGCTTTCCATCCGGTCACCATATATTTTTTCGGCAAGGCTTTTTCTGAACATCACGCAATAAGGATCATTATCCAGAATGATATGGTTATAAATATCGTTTGACAGCGGCAGCGCAGAAAAATAAATATCAACGCCTTCTATGTTTTTACCTATGTCCAGATGCTGACGCTTTGCAATGTTTAACCGGTATTGAGGGAAATCAACCATAAATTTATTTATAAAATCTATGATATACGGCTGACAGCCATATGTCGGAAAACCTATGGAAATACTGTTGTATCTTATTGAGTCTATTGTTTTTATATCCAATATGATGGACTCATAATCATTTACAAGCTGCTTGCTTCCGTTCAGGAAACATTTTCCCGCAGGCGTCAGTATGAGTTTATTTTTACTTCGTTTAAATAACGGGGTTCCTATTTCCCCTTCCAGTTTTTTTAGTTGCTCACTTAGCGCCTGCTGGGAAATAAAAAGTTTTCTTGCAGCAGAGCTTATCGACCCTTCTTCCACAATTGCTAAAAAATAATTGATATTGTTAAAATTCATCAGTTTACCCCATGAAATACATGAACTTTTTACGTCACATTATGAATAATTTAAAAACCTATGTCAATCACAAGTTTTCGCTTGTGCCTTCACTTATTTTTTCTGTTTTTATAAAAAAACAATAAATGTTAAATTGCAGTTAATCGAAACAATAGTGCAACAAGTATTGATATATTTTTGCCTTGCGTTGTTGAGAAATATCATTTTCGAGGAGGAAAAAATGAAAAAAGTTATTGCAATCATTTTAGCAGGTGTAATGCTGTTTTCACTTGCTGCCTGCGGCGGTTCTTCTGACTCGGCAGCTACAACTGCCCCGGCAGGAGATGCCACTGTCCCAGCTGGTGAAACTACGGCTGCAGCTGACGAAAACATATCAGCTGACGGCAAACTCACAGTAGGTATCTATGGTGGAATGGATTCTATCAATCCATGGTCAAGCGGACGTATCACAAAAGATATGGTAACCTACGTTCTTTATGAAACTCTTGCTTCATGCCAGAATGGTGCCACCACAATCGATAATATCCTTATGAAGGATTACAAAAAAGTCGATGACAAGACATTTGATATTACAATCTATGACTATATCACTGATGCTGCAGGAAACCCTGTAACAGCTTCAGATATTGTTTTCAGTTTTGAGAAATATGATGAAAACTGGGCAACAACAATGGAATCAATCAAGGCTCTTGATGATACTACTGTAGAATTGAAGCTCAATACCACTGCTGCAGGTGCTTTTGAGTACATCGTATGCAAGGTTCCTATCGCTACTGAAAAAGCTTTCAATGACAGCCCTGACGGATTTGCTACAACTGCATGCGGAACAATGCCTTATACCGTTGCAGGCGGAGATGACTATGTAGCCGGAACAACAATCGTTTTAAGGAAAACCGGAACATATTGGCAGACAGACGAAAGCCTTATCTACGAAGGAAGCAAAGCTTATGCTGATGTAATAGAATTTGATATTCTTGAAGAAGCCACACAGCTTGCTCTCGCTGTTGAAAACGGCGATGTTCAGTTCGCATTCTATATTAACCCAAGCATGCTTGCAGATGTTGAAACAAAAGATGGCATCGAAACCGTTCAGATGCCTTCATCAGAAGACCGCGGCTTCCAGTTCTGCATGACTGAAGACAGCATCTTCTATGATAACCTTGAGCTTCGTCAGGCAATTCTCTACGCAATTGACAATGAAGCGGTAGCAGAGGCATGCGGCTATGGCTATGGTTATGCTTCAGACGTTATGTGCGGAAACGAAGAACTTACAGTTGGTTTTGATTCCAGCTGGAAAACTTCTCCATACGCTTATGACCCTGAGAAAGCAAAAGAACTTATTAAAAAATCCGGATACAACGGAGAGGAAATCCGTTTGCTCTGCAACAGCAATGCAACCATCACTATGATGTGGACTATCATTCAGAGCAATCTTCAGGCTGTCGGCATCAACGCTACCATGAATGTAGTTGAGGGTACAACATACGGTGCATACCGCGATGGTACAAGCGGACAGTACGAGCTTTGCTATGCAGGCCCTGGAAATGGAGGATATGTAACTTCTGACCTTTGGAACACTCTTTTCAATAGTGCAAACTATGAATCCGGTGCTACATGGGCAGGCCTTAAGGATCCAAAACTTCAGGAACTCTATGATAAAATTGCTGCCCCGGACGGATATACAAAAGATAATCTGAACGCATTTTACCAGTACGTTGTTGATAACGCTCTCTATTACGAAGTATACTTCCTTCCTGAATATGCGGCTTACAGAGAGGATTCTGTAGATGGTTACTTCCTTGACTGGAACAGATTTATCAGAGCAAATACTATTCAGATCAAGTAGTGTTTCTAATTCCTTCTGATCAATTAATTTAGATGGGCCGGCCGGTTTCGACCGGCCCGTTTAAGTCAAATGAGGGAGAGGTTTATCAATGATAAAATATATAATAAAAAGAATTCTCCTTATGATCCCGGTAATCCTGGGTGTAACGATTCTTGTTTTCACACTTATGCAGCTGGCGCCTGCCGATCCCGCCGAAGTTATTTTGGGGACTACCGCCACAGCGGCTGAGAAAAATGCCCTGCGCGAAGAGCTGGGATTGAATGATTCATACGTTGTGCAGCTTGGACGCTATCTGTACAATGTGTTTTTCAAGCTTGACTTTGGCACGTCATATATCAGCAATATTTCAATTGCCAGTGAACTTTTAAAGCGCTTCCCTTATACTTTGATATTTGCGGTATCCGGAATGGTTCTTTCTCTTATAATAGGAATTCCATTAGGTGTTACAGCTGCCGTGCGCCAAAACAGTATCTTTGACTATGGAACCATGACACTTGCCCTGGTCGGGACATCTCTGCCGGGTTTCTGGTTTGCTCTTATCCTGATATTGCTGTTTAACGGACAATTACAATGGCTGCCCGCTTATGGAACCGATGGAATTGAATACTGGATAATGCCTATAGTATCAACCGCATTTGCCGGTGTCACAACTATGGCTCGTCAGATGCGGTCAGGTATGCTTGAAGTTATAAATGCCGACTACATTACTATGGCCAAGGCAAAGGGAGTGAAGAAAAAATCCGTAATTTACAGACATGCCCTTCCAAATGCACTTATACCTGTAATAACCGTTGCAAGTATGAGCTTTGGTACATCACTTGGAGGAACACTTATTGCAGAAACAATCTTTGCGATACCGGGCATTGGCGTTTACATAGTTAATGCAGTAAACAACAGAGATTATCCTGTTGTGCAGGGCGGCGTTATTATGCTTGCCATTGCATTCTCAATTATCATGCTTATCACAGATCTGGTCATGGCAGCAGTTGATCCAAGAATAAAGGCAGAGATGGCGGGGGGTAAAAAACGCAGGAAAAAAGAAAAGGAGGCGACGGCATGACAGCAGCTGGTATTACTGTAGGTTCAGAACCTGTCAAGAAAAAAAGCCAATTTGTCGAAGTTATAAAAAGACTTGCTGATAACAAGGGTGCTGTCGTTGGTGGAATCATTTTTCTTATAGTAGTGATTCTTGCTGTTTTTGCGCCTCTTATTGTCCCTTATAACTACACTGAAATAAACATTCCGGACAGGTTAATGGGACCCTGTGCAGCTCATCTATTAGGAACAGACCAGATGGGAAGGGATATTTTCAGCAGAATCCTTATCGGTTCAAGATATTCTCTTATTATCGGAATAGGCTCCGTTGTATTCAGCGCCGTATTCGGAGTTATTTTCGGAGCAATCGCAGGATATTTCGGCGGTGCATTGGATCAGATAATTATGAGAATATGTGATATTGTTCAATCAATACCGGGCATGATACTGAACATAGCCTTGGCATGCGTACTTGGCCCCGGAGTTTTTAATACAATACTGGCTCTTGGAATAGAAGGAATTGCAGGTACTGCCAGACTTATGCGGTCTGCTATTCTGAATGTCCGCAAGATGGAGTATCTGGATGCGGCAAGAATAGAAAACTGCAGCAGTGCAAGGATAATAATAAAACATGTATTTCCTAATACTTTTGCACCCATACTTGTTCAGGCTACCATGGGGGTCGGCGGACGAATTATGATGGCGGCTTCGATGAGTTATATCGGAATCGGTGTTCAGCCTCCTACTCCGGAATGGGGCGCAATGCTGGCAGACAGCAGAGATTTTATTATGAAATATCCATATATGTGCCTTATCCCGGGTATTGCGATCATGGTGGTGGG
>JAZUFV010000063.1:0-1777 GCA_045640845.1 Lachnospiraceae bacterium | reverse complement strand
TCCGACTTATTTCTTTGGGAATGTTGATCGTGGCGGTAAGGCCCTCGCAGCGGTATTCATGCTCGGTTTCAGGCGGCACAAATCCGATCTCACCGGTGGTGAGAACATATTTCTGCGAAAGAAAATTCACATAAAACCTTCCCCGGAGAGGGAGAATGATATGTGCATGTTTATGTGAATGGGTTTGCAGGATTTCTGAAGTTGAAACTGTATAGCTTACGATGCCTGACATGTTGTTACTCCATAAATTACCTGCCTTAAGAGTAGCACTCGGAAAGGAAAAAGTCTATGCAGGAATCCATATGATATCATGCTGAAGTTTGAGTTTATCCACAATTCATCAACTTTGCCGGATTATGTCAACATTTTATCCACAAATTTCAATATCTGCTTGACACTTTGCACTTACTGTCTATATAATATACAAGACGTTTTTTCGGTACAGAATTTTTAAAGAAACGGAGGTGACGCGATCATGAAGATGACATTACAGCCTAAGAAAAGACAGAGATCTAAGGTTCATGGTTTCAGAGCCAGAATGAGCACAGCTGGCGGTAGAAAAGTTCTTGCCGCAAGAAGAGCTAAAGGTAGAGCTAAACTTACAGTTTAACACGAAGGACCGCAGTCAAAGCGGTCCTCTTTACTTCCTATGAAAAATTTTCCTTCTATTAAAAAGAATGACGACTTCCGGGCCGCCAGAAGCGCCGGCCGCAGTAAGGCTATCGGGAATCTTGTGATGATCGTTAAGGATAACGGCACGGAAGCGTCCCGGATCGGCATTACGATTTCCCATCGTGAGGGAAATTCCGTCGTGCGTCATACTTTTGTGAGAAGGATGAGGGAGATTTTCAGGTTTTACAATTCACAGACTGTACAGGGAAAAGACATCGTTATCATAGCCAGGAACAGGGCAGGAAGCGCTTCTTTTGACGAGCTTAAGTCCGATTACGGGAAGCTGCTTTCGTATCATAAATTATATGAAGAATCGTGAAGAAGAGACAGGTCCGGTGGGACGCCTTTTTATTAAGTGCATAAGGGTTTATCAGAAATACCTGAGCCCTCTGAAAAGGTACTCTTCGTGCAGGTACACACCTACATGCTCTGAATACGCCGTTCAGGCAATCAAAAAGTACGGTGCGTTAAAAGGTGGATTGCTGGCAGCGTGGCGCATCCTTCGGTGCAACCCGTTTGCCAAAGGCGGTTATGACCCCGTTCCTTAATTCCTAATTTTGAGGAGGTACTATAATGAGCTGGAATCCGATTGAATGGATCGCCATTTTCTTCGGATGGATAATGGACCTGATATTTAAGGGCGTGTCTGCAATGGGCATTGAGAATATCGGGCTCTGCATTATCATTTTTACTGTCATTACCAAAATCATTCTTTATCCGCTTACCTTAAAGCAGTCAAAGAGTCAGAAACTTCAGCAGGTCGTTCAGCCCGAGATCACTGCGATCCAGGCGAAATATAAAGGAAGAGAAAACGATCAGAATGCCATGATGATGCAGCAGGCTGAGATCAAGGCCGTCTATGAGAAGTACGGCACCAGCATGACGGCAGGATGTCTTCCTCTGCTGATCCAGTTCCCGATCATTTTCGGGCTGTATAAAGTTATCATTAACATGCCTCAGTATGTAGCCGGTGTACGGGTACATTTTGAGAATATTTTCAATGCGATCGGCGGTGTGTCATGCATTGATAAGATCAACCAGTTTATTACGGACAACGGTCTTACCCAGGTGGCTACTCAGGCCAGGATCAAGGGCGGCATTGTTG
>JAZUFV010000062.1:0-7967 GCA_045640845.1 Lachnospiraceae bacterium | reverse complement strand
CGCCTTTCTGGCCGCGCTTCGCCCCGGGCGCGCCTCAGGCGCCCCCTCTCGTCTCTTCGTTCCTCGGGCTCGCGGTTCGATTCCCGCTTCCTTTCGTGCAAAAAAAGCCCTCCTTCGGAAGGCTTCTTTTTCGTACGTCTCCTGCGGGAATCGAACCCACAGCTAGCGCTTAGGAGGCGCTTGTTTTATCCGTTAAACTAAGGAGACTTGTTATCGGGTGGCTTTGGCCACCCGAAGAGTTTACTATATTTTTACCGTTTTTTCAATTATTTGTTGGGAATAAGCTTTTCCTTGCCGCCCATATACGGACGGAGAGCTTTAGGAATATTTACGCTTCCGTCTGCATTCAGGTTATTCTCAAGGAAGGCAATAAGCATTCTCGGCGGAGCAACAACAGTATTATTCAATGTATGAGCCAGATACTTGCCGTCTTTTCCGTTAACCCTTATTTTAAGCCTTCTTGCCTGAGCATCTCCCAGGTTGGAGCAGCTTCCCACTTCAAAGTATTTCTTCTGACGTGGTGACCATGCTTCAACATCACATGATTTAACCTTAAGGTCTGCCAGATCGCCCGAGCAGCATTCAAGAGTACGTACAGGAATATCAAGAGACCTGAAAAGATCAACCGTGTTCTGCCACAGCTTGTCATACCACATCTTTGACTCTTCCGGCTTGCAGACAACAATCATTTCCTGCTTTTCAAACTGATGAATTCTGTAAACACCGCGCTCTTCTATGCCGTGTGCGCCTTTTTCCTTGCGGAAGCAAGGGGAATAGCTGGTGAGAGTCTTCGGAAGCTGTTCTTCATCAATGATCTGATCGATAAACTTGCCTATCATGGAATGCTCGCTGGTTCCGATAAGATAAAGGTCTTCGCCCTCAATCTTGTACATCATCGCATCCATCTCAGCAAAGCTCATAACTCCGGTAACAACATTGCTTCTGATCATGAAAGGCGGAACAACATAGGTGAATCCCCTGTCGATCATAAAGTCTCTTGCATATGAGATTACTGCAGAATGAAGCCTTGCAATATCTCCCATCAGATAGTAAAAACCGTTTCCGGCAACACGTCCGGCTGCATCAAAGTCAACGCCGTCGAACTTCTCCATTATTTCAGTATGATACGGGATTTCGAAGTCAGGAACAAAAGGCTCACCATACTTTTCAATCTCAACATTTGCTGAATCATCAGGACCGATAGGAACTGAAGGGTCTATCATATTAGGGATGATCATCATCTTTTCAAGAAGAGCTGCCTCAACTTCCTTTTCACGGGCTGAAAGCTCATCAATCCTTGAATTAGAAGCTGCAACCTCGGCCTTAACCTGCTCGGCCTCGTCCTTCTTTCCCTGTGCCATAAGCGCGCCGATCTGCTTGCTTATCTTGTTTTTATTGGCACGAAGAGCTTCAACTTCCTGCTTGATCTCACGGTTTTCCTTGTCCAGGGCAATAACCTCGTCAACAAGCGGCAGCTTTGCGTCCTGGAATTTCTTTTTGATGTTTTCCTTTACTGCATCAGGATTTTCTCTTACAAATTTAATGTCTAACATGGCTTCCTCACTTTATCTCATGGCTTTTTCAAGAGCCTCGGCCTCTTCCTTGCCAAGGGCTATCTCGCATTTGCCTTTTTCAACTTCTTTAAGGTAACAATAGCTTCCGTCACGGCTGTTCATTACATTGAGAATGATTCCGTTGAATCCCTCATCCAGCAGAACAAGGGCAAAACTCAGCTTTCCGCCGGCTTCCATGAACGCATTGTATTTTACAATGCCTGTCCTCTGGTAGGTTCCCTTGAGACGGCGGTAAATATCGCGGATGGCATCATCTTCAACAATGTCCTTTTCTTCAAGGATCTGCAGCCTTTCAAACTTATCGTCGATAGACTCCTCCAGGGAAACATCTCCCACGCCTTCAAGAAGCACATCCATCCTGCGTTTCTGTTTCCTGATGTTGATGATGGCCACAATAAACAGCGCTATAAGAGCGGCGCAGACCACAGCCAGCACCAGGACGATTATATATAAAGTGTTGATACTGATCGTCTCTCCCACAATTTCCTCCTTTACAGGCTTCCCTTATTGATGATCTTGTAAATCTGGTCAAGCTGATCCTCGCTGAAATAGCTGATCTCAAGCTTTCCTTTTCCTTTTTCCTGCTGTTTGATGGCAACTTTTGTTCCCAGCAGCTCTGTCATCTTTGTTTCAAGCTCCTTATAAGAAGCATTGTTTTTGATACGTGATTTCGTTTTTGCCGTTTTTTCCCTGCCAAAATTCTTAACAAGGTCTTCTGTCTGTCTTACACTTAAGTTTTCGGTTATGACCTTTTCAGCGAGGCTAAGCTGGTCATTCTGGTTTTCAAGTCCCAGTAATGCCCTTGCATGTCCGGCACTAATGGCGCCCTTAACCAGCATCTGCTGTACCTTAGCATGCAGCTTAAGCAGTCTCATTGTGTTTGTAATCGCAACTCTGCTTTTTGAAACTCTTTCTGCAAGTTCTTCCTGCGTAAGCTTATAATCATCAATAAGCTGCTTGTAAGCTTTTGCTTCTTCAACCGGATTGAGGTCTTCTCTCTGGATATTTTCAATAAGAGAAATTTCGGCAATTTCCTTGTCCGTGTATTCCTTAATAACTACCGGAACTTCCTTTAAACCCGCTTTTTTAGCGGCTCTCCAACGGCGCTCGCCGGCAATTATCTCATAAAAATCCCCTCGTTTGCAGACTATGATAGGCTGAATAACACCATATTCTTTGATTGATGCGGCAAGCTCATTAAGAGCTTCCGGCTCAAATTCCTTACGCGGCTGATTTTTGTTAGGTTCTATCTGTGAAAGCTTTAATGTGGTTTTTTCCTTCGGAGCCGCAGCCTTTTCCGGCTTTTCAAGAGAAGCTCCCGGGATCAGGAGGTCCAAACCTTTTCCGAGTCCTGTTTTTGCTTTTGCCATATTTTCCTACTTTCCTTTGTGCTCAATAACCTCAAGAGCCAGCAGTCTGTAACTGTCCGCTCCCGTTGAGGTTGGTGCATATTCTGTTATCGGAACACCATAGCTTGGAGCCTCCGCAAGCCTTACGTTTCGCGGGATTATGGTGTTATAGATATTTGCTTTAAGATTCTTTTTAACGTTGTCAACAACCTGGATAGAAAGGTTCGTTCTTGCGTCAAACATGGTAAACACAACGCCTTCCATCTTAAGCCCCGGGTTCAGCTTTTTCTGCACAAGTGAGATTGTGTGAAGCAGCTGGGAAAGGCCTTCAAGCGCATAATATTCGCACTGGATCGGCACTATAACCGAATCAGCTGCAGCCATTGCATTTACCGTCAGCATGTTAAGAGACGGAGGGCAGTCGATAAGAATAAAATCAAATTCTTTCTTATGTTTATCAAGAATATCCTTCAGGCGGTATTCCCTTCTTTCTATATCAAGAAGCTCTATCTCAACTCCCGAAAGATTGATATTTGACGGGAGTACCCAGAAGTTTTCAACGCTCGTTTTTACAAGAGCTTCTTCATATTTTGCATTTCCGATAAGAAGCTCATAAATTGTGCTCTTTGACTGATTTTTCTCAATTCCCACGCCGCTGCTGGCATTTCCCTGCGGGTCCATGTCAACCATGAGGACTTTCTTTCCCTGCTCAGCGAGGGCGGCAGAAAGATTGATAGTGGTTGTTGTTTTTCCAACTCCGCCTTTCTGATTTGATACAGCAATTATTCTACCCATAAACATTTCCTTTCAATTCAAGCAGGTAAGATTTTATCACATTAAGCATGTGATATCCACATCCTATTTGATGTTTCACGTGAAACAATTATTCTATTTTATTGGAGATTTTGACGGTTTTCCGGCACGTCTTGGATATTTGTCCGGCGTCTTTGAAATCTTTTTGACCACAACCAGGCTTCGGCTTCCGTTGTCCTTAGGAAGATCAAATGTTTCAGCCGTTAAGAACATTCCGCCCAGTTCAGCCAGTGCCTTTTCTGCCTCTTTTACTTCATCTTCCCATTCTCCGGATTTATACATAATGCAGTATCCGCCAACTTTTACAAGCGGAAGGCAGTATTCAAGAAGCACATTCATTTTTGCGACTGCCCGTGAGGTGCAGACATCAAATGTTTCACGTGAAACATTTGCAAAATCTTCAGCGCGCGCTGCAGTTCCTTCAATATTTTTAAGGCCCAGTGAGTCTATGACTTCGTTTACAAAATTAATTCTTTTATTCAGTGAATCCAGAAGGACAAATCTGTTTTCCGGAAAAGCGATTTTCAGCGGCAGGCCCGGAAAGCCTGCGCCTGTTCCCATGTCGACCAAAGAAAAATCAGCAGGAGCAATCTCCCTGATAAGGGCATATCCTTCCAGCGAGTCGATCATATGCTTGATCTCAACACCTTCGTTGTCGTCAACTGCTGTAAGATTCATTACTTTGTTTTTTTCTATGAGCATATCTGAAAAAGTCCGAATCTGGTCCAGTTGTTTCTGTGATAGTTCAATATTCTTTTCTTGAGCAAATCTTTTTAGCAATTCCATGGGAACTTAAGCAAAATGTTTCACGTGAAACATTATTCACTCTTTTTACGTCCTTCCTTTGAAAGATAAATTAAAAGCACCGCTATATCTGCGGGTGTAACGCCGGAGATTCTTGAAGCCTGTCCGATGGAATGAGGCTTGAATTTATCAAGTTTTTGTCCTGCTTCAAGCCTGAGTCCGCTGATCTCGCTGTAATTAATGTCTTCAGAAAGCTTTCTCCCTTCAACTCGTCTGAAATTATCAACCTGCTTCTGTTGTCTCTGAATATATCCTTCGTATTTGATTTCTATATTAATCTGTTCAATAACATCTTTGCTGATCTCAGGGCGTTCCGGGTCAAGTCCGGCAACCGCCTCATAATTCAGCTCCGGTCTTCTGATAAGCTCAGCCAGGTTCACTCCGGTATTTAAAGGCGAACTTCCGTGTGCAATCATAAATTTCTGGGTCTCAGGATCAGCGCCTATAAGGACTTCCTTGACTCTTGCAACTTCCGATTCAACAAGGCGCTTCTTGTTTTCAACATATTCAAAGCGTTCTTTGCTCACAAGACCAATCTCATAACCGGTGCCTGTAAGCCGGAGGTCGGCATTATCCTGTCTGAGAAGAAGCCTGTATTCTGCGCGGCTTGTCATCATCCTGTAAGGCTCGGTGCATTCCTTTGTAACAAGGTCATCAATAAGCACACCGATATAGGCCTGGCTTCTGTCAAGGATCACCGGCTCCTTTCCCTGAATCTGGCGTGCTGCGTTGACTCCTGCAATAAAGCCCTGAACCGCAGCTTCCTCATAACCTGAGCTTCCGTTTATCTGGCCGGCTCCGTAAAGTCCGCGGACTGCCTTAAATTCAAGGCTCGCCTTCAGCTCATTGGCATTTATGCAGTCATACTCAATTGCATAGGCATTGCGCACGATCTTAACATTTTCAAGCCCCGGTAGTGTTTTATACATGGCAAACTGAACGTCTTCCGGAAGGGAAGAGCTCATTCCCGAAAGATACATCTCATTCGTATAAAGTCCTTCAGGCTCAACAAATATCTGGTGTCTGTCTTTTTCAGGGAATTTAACAACTTTATCTTCAATTGAAGGGCAGTATCTTGGGCCGACTCCCTCAATTGTGCCTGAAAACAGCGGTGAACGGTCAATGTTTTCCCTGATTATCCTGTGTGTTTCCTCTGTTGTATGAGTAAGATAGCAGGATACCTGCTCTTTCTGTATATCTTCAGGATTGGTTGAAAAAGAGAACGGAACTATAGGGTCATCCCCCTTCTGCTCCTTCATCTTTGAAAAATCAAGACTGCGTCTGTCGACTCTGGCAGGTGTTCCTGTTTTAAACCTTCTTATTTCAATTCCGTTTTCAGCAAGAGAAGCCGAAAGATGATTTGCTGCCTGAAGTCCGTTAGGACCGGTATAATTGCTTACTTCTCCGTAAATGCAGCGTGCCTTGAGATATGTTCCGGTTGCAAGGACTACTGCTTTTGCATTATAAATTGCTCCGGAATAAGTCTTAACTCCGCCTATCACGCCGTCATTAACAATTATCTCTGCCACCTCAGCCTGTCGGATGGTAAGATTTTCCGTATTTTCCAGGACATTCCTCATGCTTCTTGTATAAGCCTGCTTATCAGCCTGAGCCCTGAGCGAATGGACTGCCGGGCCCTTTGAAGTATTAAGCATCCTGCTCTGAATAAAAGTCCTGTCTATATTTTTTCCCATTTCTCCGCCAAGGGCATCAAGCTCTCTTACAAGATGTCCCTTAGAGGAGCCTCCTATATTCGGGTTGCACGGCATCATTGCAATACTGTCAACGCTTACCGTGAAGAGTATGGTCTGAAGCCCCAGTCTTGCCGAAGCAAGTGCGGCCTCACAGCCGGCATGGCCGGCTCCGACTATAACAACATCATAATTTTCCGTAACTACCTGCATTTTATTTTCCCATACAGAACTTGGCAAATATCTCATCTGCCAGATCATCTTCTATTGCTTCTCCGATGACGGCACCCAGACTTTCATAGGCATCCATCATATCTATGGTGAAAAAGTCCTCCGGCATGCCTGCCCCGGCACTTTCAATTGCTTTTTCCAGACTATCCTTTGCGCTGATGAGGGCATTTTTCTGTCTTGCGTTAGTAATATAAACCTGATCATTAAAGCTGAGCTCCTGATTGAGGAACATCTTCTTTATGGTTTCGGTAAACTCTGAGATTCCTTCTTCAGTCTTAATGGATGCCTCAATAACAGGGCAGCCAAACCGTTTTTCTATATCTTCAGCATCAAGGGAAAGTCCCAGATCTTTTTTATTCAGAAGGCAGATTGCTTTTTTACCTTTGATTATCTCGCCTATCTCCAGATCATCGCCGTCCAGCTTGGCTGATCCGTCCAGTACAAAAATGGCCAGGTCTGCATCTTTTGCATATTCGCGTGCCTTATCAACACCGATTTTTTCAATAATATCCTCTGTATCACGTATGCCTGCCGTATCGATCACATTAAGAGAAAGGTCTCCCAGACGGATATGCTCCTCAAGGGCATCCCTAGTTGTTCCGGCAATATCCGTAACAATGGCTCTTTCTGAACCGAGCAGAGCATTAAGAAGTGAGCTTTTTCCTACGTTCGGCTTGCCCAGGATTACTGTCTTGATTCCTTCTTTTATGATCCTTCCGTCATCGGCCGTGGCAATAAGTGCTTCAACCTCTTTCTGAATTCCCTCAAGAATAGGAAGAAGAGTATCCGCATAACCTTCCATTTCTATATGTTCCGGATCATCAAGGGCTGCCTCAATATAGGCAATCTGCTCAAGCAGCACGGCTCTCTGCGCGCGGATCTTTTCAGATACGCTTCCCTTAAGCTGGGTAACCGCGCTTTTCAGAGCATAATTGTTTTCAGCATTGATAACATCAATGACTGCCTCTGCCTGACTGAGGTCTATCCTTCCGTTGATAAAGGCTCTCTTTGTAAATTCACCCGGCTCGGCTGCACGCGCACCGCTTCTCAGGACCAGATCAAGAATCCGGTTCAGCACAAACACGCCGCCGTGGCAGTTTATCTCAACGGTATCTTCCCTGGTATATGTGTGCGGAGCCCTCATCACCATGACAAGAACTTCGTCCAGGATTTTTCCAGCGTCAACAATGTTCCCGTAATGGATGGTATATCCTGAAACTTTATCCAGGTCCTTCTCCTTTGCCGGAACAAAAATCTTTTTCAGTAATTCAATTGAATCTTCCCCGCTTATCCTTACAATGCCGATGCCTGCGTTGCTCATGGCAGTTGATATTGCGGCTATTGTTTCACTTTGCTTAAACATGTCCGATAAAAATTTACGCCCCGAACATTCAGTTCAGGGCGTTTCAGGATTATTTTTTGTAGTAAACAACAATTCTTCTGTTTGGCTCTTCGCCCTCACTCTTTGTTGTAATATTCTCATCCGCCTGAAGATATGCATGAAT
>JAZUFV010000061.1:0-2853 GCA_045640845.1 Lachnospiraceae bacterium | reverse complement strand
CAATGTTAGAGAACTGCTCTAACACAGTGTGTGTAAATGTTAGAGAGAAAAGCAAAATGTCAAGGCGGATGCTCAAAATATGCAAGGCTGACGCTCATGTGGCGCAAAGCGGATATGGTTGATCGAAAGGGAATGAAAGTGAAAAAAACTAATACAATTAATAACAAAAAGTAAAACAATTTAGTGACATTATACATATACTACACCATAGTAAAGTGATACAATAACCAAACAATGTGGATTATTGGGGGTTTAGGTGGGAACTGCGTTTAAATATGTTCATATAAAGAACGGAATAAAGGAAATGATAGAGGAAGGTCATTGGCAGCCAGGTGATGTCATTCCTCCGGAAGGTGAGCTTGGGGAGATGTTCGGCGCGAGCAGAATATCTGTCAGGAGAGCTATTGAGGAACTTGTTAAAGAGGAAGTTCTGGAAAAGGAATTCGGGAAGACACCTCGTGTAAAGAAAGTTGATGTCTATAAACGGCTGGAGCAATTTGTAGGTCTTAGTAAAGCTCAGAACGATAAGAACATTAAAATCTCAAATTACATTGTAAGGTCGGAAAAGCTGATCCCCGGAAACGAAGTCTCAGAAGCTTTTAAACTAAAAAACGGCGAAAAGGTGCTGATGGTCAAAAGAATACGCTATGCAGACGGAAGACCGCTGTGTTTACAGATACTGTATCTCAACCTGAATATATGCGGTGATTTTGATGCGCGGAATCTTGTGAATCAGTCTCTTTATGATGTCCTTGATGAAAAAGGAGTCCATGTAGTCAATTCAACCCAGGAAATTTCAGCGGTGCAGATGCCGGAAGACGCAGTGAAACTTCTGGAACTTTCGCACGATACAAATGCGCTGCTGGTAAAGTTTCTGAGCTATGACGAAAACCGGAACTGCGTGGAATATTCAAAAAATTATTATGTCGGTGCAAGGTATTCGCTGACAATGGAAATGACCAGATAGTAAGGAAGAAAAAATGAAAAACTACTTAATTATAGATATAGGTACCAGCTCAATCAGGGCATCAATAATGAACGAAAAGGCTGAACAGATACGGACTGAAGTATTTAAGCGGGTATCAGGAATTGAGTTTGATGCCGAACAGGAGTGGGAGATACTCTTCGGGATGCTGAAAAAACTGACACAGGGATGCCGGCACATTGACAGTATAGCAGTATCGGCGCTTCTGGGCTGGGTAGGAATAGACGAGAACTGCAAAGCAGTCACACCGGGGTATTCGTACATGCATAAATGTCCCGAAGAGCACCAGCAGTTCTTATTAAACGAAAATCCGGATTGTGTTTATGAAATCTGCCGCAGGCGGTCATCTGCAGAGAATGCTGTATTTAAGATGATCCACCTCAGGGACAGTGAACCGGAAGTCTATGCAAAAATTAAAGTTTTCACAAGCTATAAAGATTTTATTAATGCGAAATTAACCGGAATTTTCCGCCTCGACCACACTACTGCAGCTTATACCCTCCTATATAACCTGCAGGAAGCCGGATGGAGCAGGGAAATGACGGATATGACCGGAGCCGATCTCTCTATTCTTCCTGAGCTGGCAAGACCATATGAACAGCTTGGAAAGGTGACGGGCGAAATCGCCCGGGCTCTGGGCATAGAAGAAGACACGCCGGTAGCAGTTGGTTCTGTGGACGGTTCAACAGCAGTGCTCGGAGCAGGTGCCACATCTGCCGGGCTTGCGGTCAGCGTTATGGGAACTACCGAAGTTTTCTTTATTACACATAAAGAACTGAATGATGAGAAGAGTCATTCACTTGTAACAAACCCTCATGTTTTCCCGGGACTCTGGATCAGCGGCGGCCCGATGGGTATGTACGGAGGAACAATTGACTGGTATCTGAAGCACATTATGAATGAAAGCAAAAGCATCGGCGAAATGAACGAACTTGCAGCCAAGGTGCCTGAGGGCAGCGAAGGCGTTCTGTTCTTCCCGACGCTTGCCGGCGAAAGAACGCCATATTGGAATGAGGGCTTCAGAGGAACTGTTATCGGAATGGACAGGAATACAGAACCTGAGCATCTTTTCAGGGCAATCATGGAGAGCAACGGTTATGCACTCAGGGATCTGACTGCAATGGCAGAAGTATCTGAAGCAACGTATGAAAAAGTAATAGCCATCGGCGGGGGCTCAAACAGCAGCCTGTGGCTTCAGATAAAAGCGGACATAATGGGTAAAAAAATCGTCAAATCCGAAGTGGAAGAAGCAACAGGCATAGGATCACTCTTCCTGGCCATGCTTGCCGATGGGGTTGATGAGCTGCCTCAGATCCCATATGTAAAGGAATACACACCGGATCAGGCAAAACAGGAGATATATGCCGGCCTTATTAAAGATTATCTGGTAAAGCATGACATACTTGCCCGGCTTTATCAGTAAAAATACAGATACATCAGGAGGGAAGTGGAAATAATGAATTATGAAGAGCTGCAAAAATTCAGCGCCGATATCCGAAAGTGGACAGCAAGAGCCATTGCCTACGCCGGATACGGCCACATCGGCGGATCGGCATCGATAGCTGATGTTCTGGCAGTACTTTACGGGGCATGCATGAATGTTGACCCGAAGGATCCTAAGAAGGAAGACCGGGACTGGTTTGTACTCTCAAAGGGACACACAGCACCTGCTCTTTACTCAGTTCTTGCTGAAAAAGGCTTCTTTCCAAAGGAAGAGCTTAAGTCATTAAGACATATCGGCGCTTTGCTTCAGGGTCACCCATGCATTCACATTCCTGGCGTTGACATGAGCAGCGGTTCACTTGGTCAGGGTATCTCAGTTGCCTGCGGTATGGCACTTGCCGGCAAGACAGATAACAGAGACTATA
>JAZUFV010000060.1:0-3445 GCA_045640845.1 Lachnospiraceae bacterium | reverse complement strand
TGCCTCGATCTTTTTAATGATTTCGTTCATTCTGTGACCTCCTTCAAAAATATTTCGATGTTCTTAATACTTCTTCGGCGGTCATTACCACCTCGTAACAGCGGACCATCTGATTCACAGCGGTATATACTTTAACACAATGATACAAGCATATCAAGCATTTTTTTAATCCGGCATAAATTCCGCAAAAACAGTGTTGCTGACATCCATGCCCTTCTCGGTAAGGAAGACCCTGGTATGGAAATTTTCAATTCCCGTTTCCGGATCAATCTCAGTTTCTTCCTTAACCTCCATCAGACCCAGGCTGACAAACTTTTCAGTGACATCTCCGTAAATATAATCATAGCTAACGCCGAAGGTATTTATGAAATCCTCTTTTGTTATGCCTTCGGAAAGCCTCATACCCAGGAAAATATATTCAGCCATCTGATCCTTCACCGAAACCTCTTCCACCTCGCATCTGGCCTCATTCAGGGCATCAGACGGGCCCTCAGGGTCAGCAAAAATCCTTATATACTCGTTTATATCAGATATATTCTTCCATCGGATGTTGTTTACCATTGACGACGAACCAAGGCCGATGCCAAGGTAATTCTTTCTTGTCCAGTAGCCTTTGTTATGTCTGCATTCGTATCCCGGCAGCGCATAATTTGAAATCTCGTACTGTGAATATCCGAATTGGGAAAGAATCTCTTTTGTGGAATGATGGATTTCTCTCTCCTCGTCCTCATCGGGGATGGCAAGAGGAAGCTTTCCGTGCATTCTCTCATAAAACGGAGTGCCCTCTTCAATTATCAGCGAATAAGCACTTATGTGTTCAGGTCTTAATGAGCATACAGCCATAAGGCCCCTGCGCCATGACGCAGCAGACTGAAGCGGAACTGCTTCCATCATGTCAACATTTATATTTGTAAATCCGGCCTCCCTGGCAAGTTCGAAAGAATCCAGAAAATCCGAAACGCTGTGTATTCTTCCGAGTTCCCTGAGCTCTGCATCACTTGTGGACTGAAGCCCGATGCTCAGGCGGTTGATGCCCAGCTTTTTGTATGCCTTAAGCTTTGCCTTATCAAGTGTTCCCGGATTGCATTCAACCGTAAATTCAATTTCCGGAAGTTTCAAAGCTTCATCCTGGTCTTTCTTTTTTCTTGCAAAAAGCCCGTACTTCTTTATGAAAGACTCAGGCTTTCCTTTAACCTTTTCTATGTCAAAGACTTCACCTATGGCATGTACAATCTTCTCCATAAGCTCAGGCTTAAAAATTGACGGTGTGCCGCCGCCTATAAAGATCGACGTTATGCCATATTGTTCATAGCCGGCTTTAAGAGCCTTTATTTCATTAACAAGCGCATCTGTGTATCTTTCCATCTCCTCATCTGTTCCGGGAGCCGAAAGGAAATCACAGTAATTGCACTTTTTCACACAGAACGGTATATGTATATATAGTTCAAGCTCGTGGTCTGCCATTTACTTATCGTCAAGCTTGAGGACGCTCATAAATGCCTGCTGAGGAATTTCAACGTTTCCTATCTGGCGCATTCGCTTTTTGCCCTCTTTCTGTTTTTCAAGAAGCTTCTTCTTTCTTGTAATATCGCCGCCGTAGCATTTTGCAAGCACATCTTTTCTCATTGCCTTTACTGTTTCACGGGCAATTATCTTTGAGCCGATTGCGGCCTGGATAGGGATTTCAAAAAGATGTCTCGGTATTTCATCTTTCAGTTTTTCGCACATCTTTCTGCCTCTTTCATAAGCAGTGTCCTTATGGACAATAAATGAAAGTGCGTCCACTTCTTCCCTGTTTACCAGAATATCAAGCTTAACAAGCTCTGACCTGTCATAGCCCTTAATCTCATAATCCAGTGAGGCATAACCTCTTGAGCGCGACTTGAGTGCATCAAAAAAGTCATAAATAATCTCATTAAGCGGAAGGTCATATCTGAGTATGGCACGGTTTGACTCGATATATTCTATTTCTTTGTATACGCCGCGTCTTTCCTGGCAGAGTTCCATGATTGAACCGATAAATTCACTGGTCACCATGATCTCGGCAGAGACAACAGGTTCTTCCATATACTCTATCTCACTCGGATCAGGAAGGTTTGTAGGGTTTGTAAGCTCAATAACCTGTCCGTCAGTCTTATAGACCTTATAAATAACCGAAGGAGCCGTGGTCACAAGGTCAAGGTTATATTCTCTCTCCAGCCTTTCTTCAATAATTTCAAGGTGAAGAAGGCCAAGGAATCCGCACCTGAAGCCAAAGCCCAGGGCTATTGATGTTTCCGGCTCGTAAACAAGTGAAGCATCATTAAGCTGAAGTTTTTCAAGGGCATCCCGCAGGTCTTCATAATGTGCACCGTCAGCCGGATACATTCCGCAGTAAACCATTGAATTTACTTTTTTATATCCCGGAAGCGGCGCAGTACACGGGTTGGTGTTTGAAGTAATTGTATCGCCCACCATGGTATCGCGCACGTTCTTGATCGATGCGGTGAAATATCCAACCATTCCCGCTGTAAGCTCGTCACACGGAATATATGTACCGGCACCGAAATAGCCAACCTCAACAACATTGCATACAGCCTTTGTTGCCATCATGCGTACCTGGTCACCCGGGCGGATGCTTCCTTCCATTATCCTGAAGAAAACAATTACTCCTTTATATGAATCATAAATGGAATCAAAAATCAGTGCCTGAAGAGGCGCATCAGGATCTCCCTTAGGAGCCGGTACCTTTTCAACAATGGCCTCAAGCACCTGGTCTATGTTGATGTCATTTTTTGCGCTGATCAAAGGGGCATCAGCAGCCTCAAGACCTATGACATCTTCAATCTCATCAATAACCCTCTGCGGTTCTGCACTCGGAAGATCTATCTTGTTGATAACAGGAACCACTTCAAGGTCATGATCAATTGCCATATAAACATTTGCAAGAGTCTGTGCCTCAATTCCCTGAGCGGCGTCTACAACAAGAATGGCGCCTTCACATGCCGCAAGGCTTCTTGAGACTTCGTAGTTGAAGTCAACATGTCCGGGAGTATCAATAAGATTGAACATATACTCCTCGCCGTTTTGGGCGCGGTAAATGGTGCGGACAGTCTGGGCCTTGATGGTGATTCCTCTTTCTCTTTCAAGATCCATGTTGTCAAGCACCTGTGCCTGCATCTCACGGCTTGTAAGGAGACCTGTCTTTTCTATGATGCGGTCGGCAAGCGTTGACTTACCGTGATCTATATGCGCGATTATGCAAAAGTTTCTGATATTTTCCTGTTTCATAAAAATTCCTTTGTATTACATGCGTTCAGGAGCGCTGAATCCTAAAAGATCGATGCATTTTTCCAGCACTTCCTTTGTCAGCTTAAGAAGACTTATATAACTGTCTTTTTTGGTTTCATCTTCACAGCTCAATATCCTTACCTCATGATAGAATGAATTAAATGCGTTTGAAAGC
>JAZUFV010000059.1:0-6688 GCA_045640845.1 Lachnospiraceae bacterium | reverse complement strand
CTTGACAGGCGGCGAGGCGGTGCTACAGAAGCAAAGGCTCTGACTAAGTGGACCGTGGAATATATGTATGCACTTTTTGCGCCGGTGGATGAAAGAATTTCTTTATAAAATCGGTGAAAATGGCGGGATTGTGTTGTAGGAAAGGAGAAGGGCGATGAAATAGAAAAAAGAAGTCCGGTAAAACCGGACTTCTTTGGTGAATTTAAAGTATAAAGCTTATTTTCAGTCTCCTGAGCCGCCTGAGCTACTGCTTGAAAGCAAGATATCACATGTAGCGCCTGTGCCAGCTTCATTAATTGATATTGTTGCAGTGCCACCCTTTTCTGGATCTTCTGCATCTTCAGTTGCCTCGAGGTTCTTAGGGAAATCAAACTTATTTGCCCAACCTTTTTCTTCCTGCTTAAGCTCAACTGGAATAGGTGTCTCATCTCCATTAGAGATGTAGTTTGAAATTACCTGTGCATAAGCTGCACGGATGTTAGCTGCGTCAACTGCTTCGCGTGACTTCTCAAGCTGTGTTGTGAAGATCGGGATAGCAATAGCAACCAGAACTGCGATGATAGCTACTACGATAAGTAACTCGGCTAATGTAAAGCCTTTCTTGTTGAGTAATTTTTTCATTCTTTACTCGTCCTTTCTTTAAATATTGAATTTTGCGCAAAATACAATTCGTATTTGGCGATATTTTACAGGCATTGCATAAGAGTGTCAACAACAAATTATTGAAAAAATTATGAACATTCAACAATTTTCAGCTTTTTCACTATCTGTTCTGCCCGATAAAGTAACTTGTCCTGAGGTGCTTACATGGCACCGTACATTTCAAACATTGCCACGTAAATGGCAATAACAATGAATCCGGCAACAGCACCTATGAAGATAAGCACAGCCGGTTCAAGCTTGGCAAGAGCCTTCTGTGTTGCAACATCAAGCTCGCCGTCATAATAACCTGCGGCGGTGTTCATTGTCTGTTCAAGCTCACCGGTTTCCTCGCCGACAGCAGTCATATCAACCAGGATGTCAGGAAGAACATTTGCCTCGCGCAGGGAATCGCCAAGATTCTTGCCTTCCTCAAGCTTGCCGGTAACCTTACCCACTTCATTGCTTATAAAATAATTAGATATAACTCTTGAAGTGATTCTCACGCATCTTGTGATAGGAAGACCCGCTCCGATAAGAGTTGACATAGTGTTTGCAAACTCGCTTGCTGCCGTAAGAACATTGATGTTTCCAAGCACAGGGAGCTTCAGCTTCCACTGGGCTGTGCGGAGCCTTCCTTCTTCTGTATTTGAATAGATCTTGTATGCAACAATCAGCACAACAATGACCAGAAGAATGATCCACCAAGCCTGTGAGAAGAAATTCGATATATCGATCAGCGCTCTTGTGATTCCCGGAATCTCAGCTCCGTATGAATCAAAAATGGAGGTGAAGGTAGGCACAACCTTAACCATCAGCACAATAACAACGATGATGGCGATGATGATTACGAAAATAGGGTAGATGAGGGCCTGCCTTACCTTTGCCTTAACCTTGACCTGCTTGTCAAAGTGCTGGTAAACCGTTTCAAACGCATTGCCCAGATCGCCGCTTTCCTCGCCTGCACGGACTGTCTCAATAAACGTTACAGGAAGGAATTTCTCGCCGTGAGCTTCAAAGCTGGCAGCAAGTGAACGTCCGCCCTCAACATCGGTACCGACTTCCCTGAGAAGCCTTTTCAGCTTCTTATCAGTTGTCTTCTGACCGATAAGCTGTACGGCGCGTCCGACAGAAATGCCTGACTTAAGGATGATGGCAAACTGTGAGCACATAAGGGTAAATGCCTTGGCATTAAGCTTGTTTGCGTCAAGCTCCATGTTAAGAATGCCGGTCTTATCCTCGTCAAACTCTTCTATTTTGAGAACCACGTTGCAGGTCTCTTTTATCTGCGCAACAGCCTCAAGCTCATTATAAGCCTCAATTACGCCCGATACCGTTGTGCCGAATTTTGATATGGCAGAATATTTAAATGTTGCCATGTATTACCTCCTAAAGTGCGTGTTTCTTTACAAAGTCCATGTCCTTTGCATAGAACAGGGCTGTATCTCTTGCAATGATCTTGTTTCTTACCATCTTTACCAATGCCTGGTCCATGGTCTGGCCGCCAATCTCACTGCTTGTTGCGATCATGTTGACCATCTGCGGAGTATTGCCTGTGCGGATAAGGTTCCTTATGGCATCGGTAACCACCATCATCTCGCATGCCAGAGCGCGTCCTCCAAGAACCTGCGGAACAAGCTGCTGCGTGATGACAGCTGCCAGACACATTGAAAGCTGAAGCCTTATCTGTGTCTGTGCGCCCTCAGGGAAAACCTGAACGATACGATCTACAGAATCAGATGCGGAGCCTGTGTGCAGGGTGCCGAATACCAGATGTCCCGTCTCAGCCGCGGTAATGGCGGTCTCAATTGTTTCCCTGTCACGCATCTCACCAATGAGGATAACGTCAGGGTCTTCACGAAGGCTGGCACGGAGTCCCTCTGCAAAACTCTTTGTATCACGGCCCACTTCCCTCTGGTTTATGGCGCAGAGGTCAGGCTCGTAAATATACTCGATAGGATCTTCCAGAGTTACGATGTGGTTCCTTCTTGTATGGTTAATGCGGTTGATAAGAGCCGCAAGAGTTGTTGATTTTCCGCTTCCGGTTTCACCTGTTACAAGGACAATTCCCTTATGAAGATCAGGAAGCTTCATTACTGCAGGAGGAAGTCCCAGTGAATCAAGCTCAGGGATGGTATCCCTTAAAAGCCTTAATGCTGTTGACGGAGCACCCTGCTGCCTGAAGAGGTGGATCCTGCATCTTACACCGTTTATTGTCTCGGAAGAATCAATCTCGCCGATTTTGGCCATCTCTTCATACTGTCCGTGAGCAAGCCTTTTTGCGTACTCCTCACATGCAGCTGCGTCAAGTGCTTCACAGTCTTCCATGTCAATAAGCTGGCCGTTCCTTCTCATCTTCGGAGGCAGTCCCAGGATGAGATGTATGTCAGATGCATCAGCCTGGCGGGCTCTGGTTACAAGTTCTTCAATAGTAAACATATTTCCCTCCGTCAGTCTTCTTCGTTAACAACACGCAGAACCTCATCTGCCGTTGTAATTCCCTCTGCAACAAGACGCAGAGCATTCTCATGCAGCGATACAAAATTTGATTCTTCTTTTGCAAGCTCAGCTCTGATCAGCTCACGGCTGTTGCCCTTAAGAATCTGCTCACGGATCTTTGCGGTAACAGGAAGCATCTCAAATACAGCGATTCTTCCGTGGTAACCTGTGTTGTAGCACTCAGGACAGCCGGCACCTCTGTAAAACGTGGTGATCTCATCAGGTGAAAGGCCCAGTTTCTCAAGCTCCTCAGCTGACGGAGTGTAAGCTTCCTTGCAGTGCGGGCAGATGCGGCGTACAAGTCTCTGGGAGATGACGCCCTTTAAAGCTGCTGCAATAAGATACGGCTCAACGCCGATATCTGCAAGACGGTCAATGCTGCCTGCAGAATCATTTGTATGGATTGTGGAAATAACCACATGGCCTGTGATGGCTGCACGCATGGCGATATCAGCGGTCTCGCCGTCACGGATCTCACCTACACAGATGATGTCAGGGTCCTGACGAAGGATTGCCCTGAGTCCGCTGGCAAATGTCATTCCCGTCTTTTCATTTATCTGTACCTGGTTGATGCCGTCGATGTTGTATTCAACCGGATCTTCCAGAGTTACAAGGTTAACTTCTTCTTTGTTCAGTTCACCTATCATGGTGTACATTGTTGATGATTTACCGGAACCTGTCGGACCTACGATAAGGATAACGCCGTTCTTTACGTTTGTGAAACTATCAAACATTTCCGCATCATGTCCCGAAAGTCCGATGGCTTCCTTTGACAGAACGCCTGTGGTCTTATCAAGAAGTCTTGCAACAATCTTTTCGCCGTAAATGGTAGGAAGCGTTGAAACACGGACGTCAATATCCTTGCCGCCGCTCTGTACATTGCATCTTCCGTCCTGAGGAACACGTCTTTCGGCGATGTCCAGACTGCTCATGATCTTAATTCTTGAGATAACGGAGCTCTGCAGTTTACGCGGGATTGTAAGGATATTTCTCATCATTCCGTCTATACGCATGCGGACAACCATATCGGTCTCTCTCGGCTCAAGATGGATATCTGATGCGCGCTCCTGGATGGCACGTTCAATAATGGAGTTGACCAGACGGATTGTAGGTGCATTATTTCCCTTCTCATCAATCTGGTTGGAAACAAATGCCTGCTCCTGGATCTCTTCATCGCCGGTTGCCTCGCGCTTCATGTCTTCGATCGCGCGGGCAGCACCTTCATTTCCGTAAAGGACCATGATGGAGTGATCGATCGCGGCTGCTGTTGAGATGACCGGTACAACCTTTTTCTTTACTGCACGGCGGACTTCCTCTATTGCGTAGAAGTTAAGAGGATCGGCCATGGCAAGATAAAGCTCATCTCTTTCGACCTTAACAGGGACAACCTGATACTGCTTTGCAATATTCTTTGGTACGGTATGAGCCATTTCCACCGGAATGCGCACCTTGGTAAGATCCACATAATCAATGCCCAGCTGCATCTGAAGAGCTTCAATAAGACCGGTCTCTGTGATGATGCCGTTGTTGATAAGAACGGTACCCAGTCGCTCTCCGCTGTTCTTCTGAAGTGCAAGGCCCTGTTCAAGCTGCTCCTGTGTGATTGTTCCTGCTTCAACAAGCAATTCGCCTAATCTGATCTGTGCCATAAATAACTTTCCTTTTCTTTATTAGTGTTTACTTTTTCCTATTCCGTTACAGCGTTTGCGTGGTTGATAGGGAAGACATCAAATGTTGATGTTTCAACAATGTCTGCCGAATCGCCCTTTGTGATATTGATGGTTACTGTTATCTTCATTACCTGGCTGCTGCCTTCCTCTTTCATTGTCACGCTGTCAACAATGACTTTTCCTTTTAGGCTGTGGGAATATGTTCCCGGAGAAACCAGTTCGTAATATGTTGTATCGTCTACTGAAAGGACAACGCGGCCTTCCTGCTGTGCAAACTTCACATACTCTTTTGAGGACGGGCGGGAGAATGTGAAATCATCGCCGCTTCCCTTTACAGAGGTTGTGTACCTGAGCTCATTTTCCACAGCCGACATGAGGGTTGAGGAAATGACCTGTGCCTGCGAGTGGCTGAATGATTTTTCAAAATTGTTTGAAGCCAGCACAATTCCGCCCACAAGCAGACCGCTTGCAAGAGTAAGGATGAGCACGCATACCAGCACTTCGCCTATGGTCGTGCCTTTTTTGTCATTAAGTTTTTCCCTTAGTTTTTTCAGCATACTGTTTTTGTACCTGTTTTCTGTATTATGGTTGAGTTGCAAATGCAGCTGTTACGTGTTAATATAATCAAAAAGGTGCTGCCAGTAAACGGTTAGCCCTCAGTTGTTTTGATTATCAAGAATAATCGCCACAATAGTTTCGAGGCTAGTGGCGATTATTTTTGTGGTTTTCTTCCAGTCTTTCGACTAGCTTTCCTACTGCGACGCCAATTAACCGCCTACCATTTACAGTGTTATCACCGTGGCAGCACCTGTCACAATTCTAACACTTGGCTGTTCAGTTTTCAATGTAAATGCGAACATTTGTTCGGTTTTTATCTTTGTGTCTCCGGAATGTATGTCTCGATCAGATCAAATATCTCATCCATGGAGAGCATGTTCTTTCCAAAGGCCACCTTCAGGTATTGTGCCTGGAAGTAATCATAAAGATCCTTTGAAATACCGTATCCGGCAAGGTCTTCATACTTCAGCAGGCCATAGGTCCGAATATCTGCTGCCATAGCCCTTCTGTCGTATTTCATGGCATCGTCCAGTTCAAAGAATGTAAATACACCCTCCGGTCTTTCTGAAAGTGACGTCATTGAAAGCACTCCGTCAGCAAAGCAGTTCATATATTTCTCTGTAACCGGTGCATATACCCTGACTGTTTCTGTGGTGAAGTGTGCTCCCTCAAGAACAGTCTTTTCGCCGGAAACTGTATAAAATTCATGTCCGATATACTTCATATAGTTTTCGGCTGAGATATTTACATATTTATTCAGCGTACTGTCAAAGAAACCGTGAACCCTGATTACCTTAATCTTCGTTCCGTCACTGAACTGCAGGTTCATGATACTTTCATCAGTCTTTTTAATTCCGTTATGGGCATCAATGCCGATATGAGTAACTGCAAGTCTGCCGGTAATGTGGTTGAATGCAAGAACTTCATCATCCGGAGTAATATCCTCTATCGGTTTCTGACTGCCATCCGCAAGAGTGATCAATGTACCTTCGGCTATGCACGGAGTCGGGGTGTACTCTTCACCTGAAATGTACATATCATAAGCCTGCATGGTAAAGTCATAATATCTTCCGTCATACCATGAATATCCCGGTGTAACCGTAACCGCATTCTTATCATTCTTATCTGCCACAGTTATCTTGTTGTAACGCCCAATGATTCTGACAGGGACTGGTTTAACATCGATATAGCCGCCCTTGGTGATAGTTCTCAGCTGGCCATCCACTTTGACAGTAATGCTGTCAAAGCTCTTATTGTAAAGCTTAAATGTTGTTTCCTGATTATATTCCCATCTTGCCTTTATCAGCAGATCCTGAGTTACT
>JAZUFV010000058.1:0-9794 GCA_045640845.1 Lachnospiraceae bacterium | reverse complement strand
CAAGGCTGAGAAAGAAACAAAAGCTGAAAAAGAAACCTCTGCTGCTGAAGATTCCCAATATGCAAGCGGATTTGATATACATAATATTAATATTCCTGAATACAGCGGAAACCCTCTTGTTAAGATCAACGGCGGCAAGCCTTTCTTTACGGATGATGAGATAACTGACGAATACTTCATGGAGCTTTCCGAGATGGACAGCCTGGGAAGATGCGGAAGCAACTGGATGTGCGCGGATGAACCTCATATCACAGAAGGTGAAAGGGACAGCATCAGCGACATTCATCCGAGCGGCTGGCATAAAGGCGGCTTCTACCAGAGAAGTCACCTGCTGATGTGGAAGCTGAGCGGCTGCAATGATGAAAGAAACCTTATCACAGGTACCGATACATTCAATCAGGAAACAATGCGTGAGTATGAAGAGCGCGTCACCGCATACCTCTGGAGACATGAAAAGAATCATGTTATGTACAGAGTGAGCCCGCTGTTTGAGGGCGAAGACCTTGTGGCCCGCGGTGTCCTGATGGAAGCATATTCAGTTGAAGACGGCGGAAAAGGCCTTCAGTACTGCATTTTCGTTTACAATGCGGAACCGGATTACATCATAGATTATGCGACCGGCGACTATGAGAAATATTAAAGCCGGACATCGGACTCAGAAAGGAATTATTATGGAAAATCGCAAACCAGTTACCTGGACAGAATCAACCGTAAAAAATGTTGATATATCATCACTGCCGGTAAACAAGCAGTTCACTCGCCGGCTTATCAGACCTGACACATGGATAATCAATCCATATGACCAGAACCTGGCTGCACCGCATCCGCACATCATCATAGGTGAAGAATATGCTCTTCTTTTTGATCCTACCTGGACCAAGCTGCCGCTCAGACAGTACATAGTGGAGTGCATCACAGACAAGCCGGTCAAGGTTGCCTTAAGCCATGCCCATCACGATCACACAAACGCTTCCTGGATGTTTGATGACTGCGAATTTTTCTGTTCACAGTCTGCCTGGGAGGAACTGAAGGCAAGACGGGAACTTGGCGAAGAGGAAGGTAAATGGGACGGCCATAAGCGTGGCACATTCATCCCGACCATCTTAAAGCCGGGCGATGTTATCGATATAGGCGGACGCGAAATTGAAGTGCTTCCTTACAAAGGCTGCCACAGCCCGGGAAGCCTGATCTATCTTGACCGTAAATACGGCATCCTCTTCTGCGGCGATGAAATTGAATGCGGACAGATGCTTATAGGCGGAAAACGCGGAAGCGAAAGCTGCGTTGAACTTTTAAAGGAAAACCTTACCGGCATTCTGGACGGATGGAAGGATGTGATCACCACCATCTGCCCTCCGCACAACGGAAGCCCTATCGATGCGGCATTCCTCACATATCTGGTGGAAAACTGCGACCGCATAATGTCAGGAATAGAAGGCATGGATGATGTGGGGTCACTCTCGTATCTTTACAATCCTCTTGAGGACAGAAGCCCTGCAAAGATAGAGGAGATTCTTTCCGATCCTAAGATGAAGCGCAGCGAATGGAAGGGCACATCCATCGTATACAGCACAGACAGGATCTTCAAAAACCAGCTGTGATCTGACGCGGCAGATTGCTCATAAAGAATTGCGGGGAGCGATATGAGTTTTATCGAAGTTAAAAACGTAGTTAAAGAATATTCAAGCAAGGGGGCTCTCACAACGAGAGCCCTTGACGGCATCAGCTTTGAAATAGAAAAAGGTGAGTTTGCCGTTATAGTGGGGCCATCCGGTGCCGGAAAGACCACCGTTCTGAACATGCTGGGCGGAATGGATACCATCACTTCCGGTGAGATAATTGTTGACGGAGAGGCCGTTTCCGCATACAGCCCGCGGAGGCTTACCACATACAGGCGTCACGATGTGGGCTTTGTTTTTCAGTTCTACAATCTGGTTCCGAATTTTACGGCACTTGAAAATGTTGAACTGGCAAATCAGCTGAGCAAAAATCCTCTTGACGCGGAGGCCGTAATGGCAGAGGTGGAGCTTTCCCACAGGCTTAACAACTTCCCGGCTCAGCTTTCAGGCGGCGAGCAGCAAAGAGTCTCCATCGCCCGTGCCCTTGCAAAAAATCCAAAGCTGCTTTTGTGTGACGAGCCTACCGGTGCTCTTGACTACAACACAGGTAAGACCATACTCAAGCTGCTTCAGGACATGTGCCGCAAGAAAGGCATGACAGTTATTGTTATCACACACAATCAGGCCATAGCACCTATGGCTGACAGGATCATCAGGATAAAAAACGGCACTGCCACTGATGTTACATTGAATCCGAGCCCTGCTCCGGTTGAAGAAATTGAATGGTAGGATGAAATGAAGATCATTTATTCTGATGTTTTCAGGGAAATAAAAAAATCACCGGGACGCTTTGTGTCCCTTCTTCTAATTATCCTTCTCGGCGTTGCCTTTTACGCGGGCATGCGCTCCACAGGCCCTGATATGCAGAAAACAGCAGACAGTTTTTATGACAGATCCAATCTGGCGGATATCCGCATCATATCAACGCTTGGTCTCACTGAAGACGATGTCTCCGCGCTTTCAAAAGTGAAGGGCGTCAAAAGGGCTGACGGCACATATACCACCGACCTCATCTGCAAAACCGAAGACAGCCAGCTTATCGTCAAGCTTATGGCCATTCAGAACGGCATCAATGACTTCATCCTTAAATCAGGAAAACTCCCTGAAAAGGATAACGAATGTCTGCTGGATGATTATTACATGAAAATGCATGATTATAATCTTGGTGACAAGATCTCTTTTGTTTCGGGCGACGATACCCCGCTTGAGGACAAAATCAGAAATTCTGTTTTCACGGTAACGGGAAGCTTCACATCAGCAGCATACCTTTCTTACGACAAAGGAACCACCTCCCTCGGAAGCGGTACCCTTGAAGGCATTGTGCTGGTAAAGCCGGACGCCTTTTCGCTTGACTGTTTTACGGAGATAGATATTATTGCAGATGATGCCGGAGAGCTTCTCTGCTACAGCGATGAATATGACGATCTTATCGGCAGCGTAATGGATGAGATTGAAAAAATAGAAGAAAAACGCTGTCTGGAAAGATACAGCCAGGTCATTGAAGAGCCTTTGAATGAGCTGAACGATGCAAAACGCGAGCTGGCTGATGCAAAGAAAGAACTGGAAGATGCCAGACGCGAAGCTGCGGACGGAAAAAAGCAGCTTGAAGACGGCAGAAAGGAGCTTCAGCAAAAGAAGGATGAGCTGGAGGATTTTAAGGAATCCATCGGTGCCGGTCTTCCCGATATTATCCGCCAGGCTATGCTGGCGCTGGCCCAGCCGCAGATAGATGCTGCCGAAAAGCAGATAAAGGATGCTGAGGCAGAGATTGAAACACATGAACAGGAATTAAAAGATGCCGAGGCCAAGATCAAAGACGGAGAGGCGGAAATTGCCGATGCTGAAGAGGAGATAGCGGACGGAGAGGCAGAACTGGCAAAGATAGAGGTCCCTGAATGGTACATTCTGGACAGGTCTTATCTGCAGGAATACACCTCATACAATTCCGATGCAAAGCGCATCAGCAATCTGGGCAAGGTCTTCCCTCTGGTATTCTTTATTGTGGCTGCACTTGTCTGCCTTACCACAATGACACGAATGGTAGATGAGGAGCGCACTCAGATAGGCACTTTAAAGGCTCTTGGCTATACAAAATTCACCATCGCCTTTAAATATATCGTTTATGCCCTTATTGCCACAGTCTTCGGCAGTGTGGCCGGTGTCCTTCTGGGCGGAAAGATCCTGCCTGTTGTCATCATAAATGTATACAAGATGCTTTACCCGAATCTGGAGGGCATCCTTACGCCATATAATCTTGAATACAGCCTTGCGGCAAGCCTCGCGGCTCTGGTCTGCATTCAGGCAGCCACCATTGCAGCCTGCTTTGCATCGCTTGCCGAAGTTCCCGCAAACCTCATGCGTCCCGTTGCTCCGAAACAGGCAAAGAGGCTTCTTATAGAGCGCGTTGCTCCGGTCTGGAAACGCATACCTTTCACCTGGAAAAATGCTCTGAGAAACTTCTTCCGCTACAAGAAACGGCTTTTCATGACACTCTTCGGCATAATCGGCTCAACAGCACTTCTTATTGTAGGTTTTGGCCTTAAAGATGCCATCAATACCATCCTGTTTGCCCAGTACGGCGAAATAAATCTTTATAATGAAGTGCTCTCCATAGATAACGATGCGGCTGGGGAAGATATAGAAGAGCTGAGCCGCATCCTTGATGAGGATGACCGCATCACAGGACACCTTCTCACTTATCAGACGCTGAAAGATGCGGAGTCCGAAAATTCAGATGAAATCCTTGCTGTTTATGTTTTTGTTCCGGAGAAGACTGACGGACTTAACGAATTTATCGACATTCACGAAAGGATCGGAAAGGCACATATAGATCTGAAAGATGATTCTGTTGTCATCTCCGAAAAAATGAGCCGCGTACTTAATGTGGGCGTGGGAGATACAATTACCCTGTCTTCCGATAATTCCGGTCATAAGACCGTAAAAATCGGTGCGGTAATGGAAAACTATCTGTACCACTATGTTTACATGACGCCAAAGATGTATGAGAAACTTTACGGTGAAGCTCCGGACTACAGAAGCATGGTCGTCAGCAACACTCCGGAATCCGAAGGTCATGAAGAGGAGATATGCGAAGATTACCTGGCGTTGGATATGGTTTCAGGCGTAAATGACATTGCAGCACTCAAGGACAAGTTCACCGATATCCTGAGCAGCTTCGATTCCATCACTTATGTGCTTATTATATGCGCCGGTGCTCTCACCTTTATTGTGCTTTTCAATCTTACAAATATAAATATCAGTGAAAGACGGCGTGAACTGGCCACGCTTAAAGTTCTCGGATTCTATGATATTGAACTCAGCCAGTATATCTACAGGGAAAATATCATAATCACCTTCATCGGCATACTATTCGGTGTACTGGGCGGATATTGGCTGAACATGTTCGTGGTTCAGTCCGTTGAGGTTGACATCGTTATGTTCGGCCGCGAGATATTCTTCCCAAGCTTTGCAAAGAGCATACTTCTTGCTGTACTCTTTGCCGCCATTGTCAACTTCATAGTTCACTACAAACTCAGGAAGATCGACATGGCCACCTCACTTAAGAGTGTGGAGTAGGAACGCTGACCGAAGGCGATCTTCTGCACATGACTTTTGACGAAATTCCGTTGGCATAAAAATCGGGCCGGTCTTTTGACCGGCCCGTTCATTTTATATGCGGCTTATCTGCCGTTTCTGCGTTTGATGAGGATTCCTCCGTTCAGCATGACAATGGCTGCCAGAAGCATCATTATCGCCCAAAGGATGGTGTTGCTGTGATCGCCCGTATCCGGCTTGGCCGGCTCAGCCGGCTTCTTAATCTCATAGGTCTTGACGATCTTTCCGCCGTAGTTTCCTGTTCCCTGGATAGTTACAGTGATGACCTTTGCGCCCTTGAAGTCCTTGGTATCATAAGTAACGATGTAGTCTTCACCCTCTTTCAGAGGATTTCCGTCTTTATCCTTAACTTCAGGAACCCACTTGTGCTCTTCGCCATCCTCTTCGGCATCCTTAGGATCATCTGTCTTGATGCCGTCATATGATGGATCGTCTTCCTGACCCTTTGTCGGATCATCAGGATCAATATCCTTCTTAGGTGAGATTCCCTGAGGAGTTACCGTAAGGTCGCCTTCAAGGGTCTCAACGATGTAGTTGTTAAGGTTCGTGCCCGGCTTTGCTGAATACAGGAATGTATTCTTCACGCCTGCGCCCTTGGTTACGTTTGTGACAGTTCCCGTCACGTCGTAGTTCACGCCGTCTCCAGGTGCGAATCCGCCGTCATCCTTCATCCTGTCATCTGTAAGAGGCTTGCCGTCATATACCTTTGTTGCTGTAGGTGACTGGAGCAGAACTTTTCTCTTATTGATGTTGTAGCTCTTTTCGAAAGATCCGGTGTATTCGCCTTCACCCTCTATCACTACCTTGATCATCTGGGCATCGATGAAATCTTCTTCCTCTGTGATCTCTTCATCTTTTTCATTGAAGTACTTAACAGTGTAGTCCTTATCCTTCTCAAGGATTTCGCCCTCTTTGTTCTTGACTTCCGGCTCCCAGATGTGAGGCTGTCCATCGTATGTAACATCCTCAGGATCGTCTGTCTCGTAGTTCTTGCAGGTGTCATCCTCTGTCTCTGCGGTCTCATCAACATCGCCGTCCATGGAATCGGTTCCTGTTACCTTGACAGAGTTCTTTACCACCTCATTGTCAATGTCTTTCTGGGTGATGGTATATTTTGCCTTGATGATGACTTTGTTTGTCGGAGCTCCTGCCGGAACAGGCTCGATGCTTTCAATGATCGCTTTGCCGTCCTTTACGGTATAGCCTGCATCAAGCTGCGGGATGATCTCAGCGCCTTCAAGCAGCTCTTCAACAACAATATCGGATACTGTCAGGTTTCCTGTATTTTCAACTATGATCTTGTAAGTGATCTCGTCATTGAGGTCTGCAAAAGAACCTTCCTCAAGATCGGATTCCTTTGTTACCTTGATTGACGGGTTAGGATCTTCAGTATTATCTGTCTTTGTTCCGTCACCAGTAGGCGGAGTCACATCTTCGCCGTCAGGATCTTCAGCCGTTGCTGTGACTGAGTTGTATACATAGCCGTTAATGATGTCTTTCTCAGTAACGGTATACTTGGCTGTAATCTGAACCTTGTTTGTTGTCTTCCCTTCCGGAACAGGTGCAATCTTTTCAATGAGTGCAGAGCCGTCCTGCTGGAGCGTGTAGCCGTCACCGGCGATGATCGTTGCATCAGCAACATCGTCCTTGATAACGATGTTAGTGAGGTTCACGTTGCCTGTGTTCTCAACGGTGATGGTGTAGGTTATCTCCTGGCCGAGGACAACATCTTCGCCGTCCGTATCTGAAGTCTTTGTGACTCTCATCTCAGGGGTCTTAGGATCTGTATCATCTTCGTTACCACCGTTGAAAGGACCTGCAGGATCCCCGTCAGGGTCTTTTCCCGTAACAGTTACCTGGTTTTTGATGCTGCCCGCGACAATGTCTTCAGTCGTTACGGTATATTTGGCAGTAACTTCAACCTTATTGGTTGTCTGTCCTTCTGCAACAGGCTCGATCTTTTCAATAAGCGCCGTGCCGTCGGCCTGAACTGTGTATCCCGTGCCTTCAACAATTTCAGCGCCGTCCAGAAGCTCAGATACCACAATGTCCTTTACGGTAACATTTCCTGTATTTTCAACAGTGATGGTATAAGTGATCTCCTGTCCCAGTGAAGCTGTCTCATCTGCCTCAAGATCAGATGCCTTTGTAATAATGAGTTCCGGAGCTGGCGTATCTGTATCGTCCTCGGTCTCTCCCGGGAATTCTTCTGTCGGTTCACCGTCACGGTCCTCGCCGGTAACAGATACCTGGTTTTTGATGGTGCCTGCAAGGATGTCTGCCTCTTTAACGGTATATTCAACCTTTACGTTAACCTTATTGGTTGGCTTTCCTTCAGCTACCGGCGCAATCGATTCAATAAGCGCTGTACCGTCATCCTGAACTGTGTATCCGGTTCCGGCCACGATTACCGCGTCGTCCAGCTCTTCTTCAACCACGATATCACTGATTGTTTCATTTCCTGTATTTTCAACAGTGATCGTATATGTAATCTTCTGTCCAAGGCTTGCTGTCTCGTTTTCTTCCAGATCAGATACCTTTGTTATGGTAAGCTCCGGATTGCGTTCTACAGTTGTGACAACCTCTTCTTCGGATTCACCGTCGATTTTCTCGTCATCAGCGCCTGTGCCGGTAGCCGTTGCAATGTTCTTAATCGATCCCTCAACAATATCGTCCTCTGTCACGGTATACTTGAAAATCACTGCCTTTTGCTTTTTAGGCTCAAGGGATGCAATCTCTATCTCGCTGTCGGACTTAACTTTATATCCGCTGCTGGCAACTGCCTTTGCTCCCGGAAGAGGATCGGTAACCGTTATATTGTTTGCAGTCAGATTTCCTGTATTGCTTACGGTTACGGTATATCTGATTTCATCTCCGATCTTAACATCTTCTGTCTTATCGGCTTCTTTTGTTACTTCCAGGTTTGCTCCCGGAATTTCCGTTTTTGTAGTAGATGAGCCTTCCTTGGTAACATCCTCATCGCCGAACTTGCCCTTCGCGGTTGCTTTGTTTTCAACCTTTTTATTAAGAAGATCTGCTTCGACCACTTCGTATTCACCTGTCTCCACAGTCTTCTTTTCTGTTGGAGCAAGAGTGCCCACTGTGATGACAGCTGCGCCGGTATTTTGGGTGAGGGTATCCTCAACTGTGATGTCTTTTATTGTTACATTTCCCGTATTCTCAACGGTTATGCTGTACTTAACTTTTTCGCCCAACGCAAGCTCATGGCCTTCCTCAATCTTTGGTTCTTTGGTAACCTTAAGACTTGGCGCAGGATCTTCTGTATCGGTGGAAGAATTGCCTTCCTTCGTAACATCCTTGCCATCGTACTTACCCTTCGCGGTTGCTTTATTTTCAACCTTGCCCGCAAGGATATCTGCTTCTGTTACTGTGTATTCCGATGTCTGTACTGTCCTTTCCGCACCCGGCGCAAGAGTTCCGACAGAGATGACTCCGCTTGTTCCTGTATCACCGGTAAGCGGATCATCCACCGTAATGTCTGTCACGGTGACATTTCCTGTGTTCGTAACGACAATTTCAAACTTAACCTTTTCTCCGAATTCAAGCTCATGGCCTTCGTCGATCAGCGGAGCCTTCGTTACGCTGAGGGCCGGCGCCGGATCTTCTGTTTCGGTGGAAGAATTTCCCTCCTTCGTAACATCTTTGCCATCGTACTTGCCCTTCGCGGTTGCCGCATTATCAACCTTTCCGGCAACGATATCCGCTTCGGTAACGGTATACTCGGATGTCTGTACAGTCTTTGAATCTCCGGGGGCAATATCACCCACTTCGATGGCTTTTGCTCCGGTATCTCCGGTAAGGGTATCCTCAACTTTGATGCCGGTCACCGTTACATTTCCGGTGTTTTCAACAAGGATATTGAATTTTACCTTTTCTCCAAGCTTAAGCTCATGGCCTTCCTCAATGGCAGCTGTCTTTGTTACAATGAGTGCCGGTGCCGGTTCCTCTGTATCGGTGGAAGAATCTCCCTCCTTCGTAACATCTTTGCCATCGTACTTACCCTTCGCGGTTGCCGCGTTATCAACCTTTCCGGCAATGATATCCGCTTCGGTAACGGTATATTCTGATGTCTGTACGGTTTTTGAATCTCCTGGGGCAATATCTCCCACTTCGATAGCCTTTGCTCCGGTATCTCCGGTAAGAGCATCCTCAACTTTGATGCCTGTAACCGTAACATTTCCCGTGTTTTCAACAAGAATATTGAATTTAACCTTTTCGCCGAGCTCAAGCTCATGACCCTCGGTAATGTCAGGAGTCTTGGTTACCTTAAGGCTTGGGGCTGCTTCTTCTGTATCATCTGTTGATGAGCCGTCCTTGGTGACATCCTCTGTGCCGTATTTTCCTTTTGCAGTTGCTGAATTGGCAACCTCGCCGGCAACGATATCAACCTCTGTTACTGTATATTCACCTGTTGTTACAGTCTTTTTAGCACCCGGTTGAAGTGTGCACACCGAGAGGGCCTTTGCGCCGGTATCGCCTGTAAGTGTATCTTCAACTGTGATGTCTGTTATTGTTACATTACCTGTATTTTCAACAGTG
>JAZUFV010000057.1:0-12395 GCA_045640845.1 Lachnospiraceae bacterium | reverse complement strand
AAAGATAAGGTACCGGAAAGATATATAAGGAAACAGACGCTGGTAAATGCCGAAAGATATATAACCGAAGAACTAAAAGAACTTGAAGATATAATCCTCGGTGCTGAGGATAAACTCTTTGCCCTTGAATACAGTATGTTCTCGGATATAAGGGAAAAGATTGCCGAGCAGGTTGTAAGGATACAGCAGACAGCCGCCGCAATATCGCAGATCGACGCACTCTGTTCACTGGCTTATGTTGCAGCCAGAAACCGTTATGTAAGGCCGCACATAAATACAAGCGGAATCATTGATATAAAGGATGGCAGACATCCTGTTGTTGAATGCGTAATGGATGAGGGGACATTTGTTCCTAATGACACATATGCAGACGGAGATGAAAACCGTGTAAGTATTATTACAGGACCAAACATGGCAGGCAAATCAACTTACATGCGTCAGCTTGCCCTGATTGTGCTGATGGCCCAGATAGGCAGCTTTGTTCCGGCCGGATATGCTGATATATCAATATGTGACAGGATTTTTACACGAGTGGGCGCATCAGATGACCTGGCAAGCGGCCAGAGTACCTTTATGGTTGAAATGACTGAAGTTGCCAATATTCTCAGAAATGCGACAAGCAAATCACTTGTTATCCTTGATGAAATCGGCCGGGGAACATCAACATATGACGGACTCAGCATTGCCTGGGCGGTTGTTGAATATATTGCCGATAAAAAGAAATGCGGAGCAAAAACATTTTTCTCGACACATTATCATGAGCTTACAGAACTTGAAGGAAGGATTGACGGTGTTAAGAATTACTGCATAAGTGTGAAAGAGCAGGGGAATAACATCATCTTTCTCAGAAAAATCATCAGAGGCGGGGCTGACAGAAGCTACGGTATCCAGGTTGCAGCCCTGGCAGGTGTTCCTGATGAGATAACCCGCCGTGCTTTTGAGATTGTTGAAGAACTGATCAGCAGCGATATAACAAAAACCGAAGAAGGCAAGGCTCTTTTTGAAAACATCATCAGGCCTTCGGAACCTGAAAGTATTGAGATGCCTGTGGAAACAACGTGTCTGAATGATGCTGAGGCAGCAGTCATTAAACGCCTCAAAAAGGTCGATATGAATAAGATCACACTTATTGATGCGATGAACATTCTCTACGAGCTTAAAAACAGTCTGAACTGATATGAACGAGATTAGATTACTTGATAAAAATACAATAGACAGGATAGCTGCGGGGGAAGTAATTGAACGCCCGTCAAACGTTGTTAAGGAGCTTATAGAAAACTCAATTGACTCCGGAGCTGCAAACATATCCGTTGAAATAAGAGACGGAGGAAAAAGCCTGATAAGAATAACTGATAATGGCTGCGGAATTCCGAAAGAGCAGATCAGAAAGGCATTTTTAAGGCATTCGACCAGCAAGATCATCAATGCAGATGATCTTCCGTTTGTTACTACTCTTGGCTTCAGGGGAGAAGCTCTTTCAAGCATAGCCGCTGTATCGGATGTTGAGCTTTGCACAAAAACCGCCGGTGATGTGAGCGGAATCATATACAGAATATGCGGCGGTGAAGAAATTTCTTTTGAGGAAGCCGGTCTGCCCGAAGGAACGACTTTTATTATCAGGGATATATTTAAAAATGTTCCCGCACGTCTGAAATTTTTAAGTTCAAATCAGACTGAAGGGAATATAATTTCTGAAATCATAGAAAAGATAGCGCTTTCGCATCCGGAGATTTCCTTTAAATTTACAAATAATGGTTCCGTTCGTCTGAATACTTCCGGAAACGGATCACTTAAAGATGTCATATATGCTGTTTTCGGGCGCCAGATGGCGTCAAATCTGCTTGATATCCATTATAGCGGTGAAATTCTTTCTATAGACGGATATATCGGGAAACCGGAAATAGCGCGTTCAAACAGGTCTTTTGAAAATTACTTTGTTAACGGAAGATATGTAAAGGATAAAATTATTTCTGCTGCCATAGAAGAAAGCTATAAAGGTTTTCAGATGAAAGGGAGCTTTCCGTTTACTGTCTTCAATATACGCATAGAACCGGAACTGATGGATGTCAATGTGCATCCGTCAAAGATGGAAATCAGGTTTTATGACAATGAACTCATATTTAATATCATAAAAGAGGCTCTTTCGTCTGTTATAAGCGGAAGAGAAAACATCCCCGAAATCAGTGAAGACATACGCAGCGGCATTCCTTTGTCAGACAATATAAAATCCCCTGAGCCTTTTGAAGAGAAAAGAATCAGAAATATTTTACCTGCAAAAACAGCGTTTAACGGATATGAAAACATATCTGATGAAGACTCAATAAAAACCGGGGTTTTCCGCGAGAAGACGCAGTATGATTCATCATCAGCCGAAAGTGCAATCAGCAAAAATGAAGTTTCTGCCGTTACCGTAAAAACCCCTGAACCGGTTTATGAACAGGTTACGCTTAAAGATGCAGGCTTTTTGTCAGAAAAAGCAAAGCCGGATCACAGAATTATAGGTGAAGTATTCAATACATACTGGATAGTTGAATATGATGAAAAAATGTTCATAATTGACCAGCATGCCGCGCATGAAAAAGTCCTTTATGAAAGATTTATGAAAGCTATACAGGAAAACAGATATGACTCGCAGTTTATTTCACCCGGCCTGGTAATAAAGCTTTCTGCCATTCAGGAAGAAACACTTTCCAGGCATATAAGTCAGTTTGAAAAGCTGGGCTTTGAAATAAGTGAGTTCGGCGGTTCGGATTATATTATTACAGCGGTTCCGGCCGATCTTTACGGACTTAACGACAGTCAGCTTTTCATAAGTCTTATCGATGAACTTGCAGAAAGTCCATTTGTTAATGCACCTGAAATACTTGAAAACAGGATTGCTACAGCTGCCTGCAAGGCTGCCGTAAAAGGCGGTAACAGGATATCCTTAACCGAAGCAGATCATCTTATCGATGAACTTCTTTCATGCGAAAATCCATATAACTGCCCTCATGGCCGTCCGACGATTATTTCCATGTCCAAACCTGAGCTTGAGAAGAAATTCAAAAGGATAATATGATGGATAAAAACAGCCTTGTCATCATCAGCGGAGCTACCGGAGTCGGAAAGACAGCACTTTCAATTGAACTTGCCAAACTTATAGGCGGTGAAATCATAAGTGCCGATTCAATGCAGGTATATAAGGGATTTGACATCGGAACTGCCAAAATCCGCCCCGAAGAAACGGATGGCATCAGACATCATCTTATAGATATTTTTGATCCTGACCGTGAATTCAGCGTATATGAATTCCAGACTCTGGCAAAAAAAGCTATGTCCGATATCTATAAAAACGGGCACATTCCTATTATTGTCGGCGGTACAGGATTTTATATCCAGTCTGTTGTATATGATATTGATTTTGAAGACGGCACTCCGGATCGTGCATATCGGGAAGAACTTGAAAAGCTTGCCGCAGAGAAAGGGCCTGAGTACCTTCATGATATGCTTAAGTCAGTCGATCCCGAATCTGCCGAAAGCATTCATGCAAATAATGTAAAACGTGTGATAAGGGCACTTACTTATTTTAAAGAAAGCGGCAGATGCTTTTCGGAATACAATGAGGAGCAGAGCAGAAGGGAAAGTCCGTATAATTTTGCTTATTTTGTTCTTAACCGGGAGCGAAAAACAATATACGAACGCATAAATAAGCGAGTTGATAAAATGATCGAAGACGGTCTTGAAAGAGAAGTCCGCACTCTGCTTGAAAGCGGCATTTCGCCCGGAAGCCTGGCAATGCAGGGCCTTGGTTATAAGGAAATCGTTCCATGCATTCTGGGTTCAACTCCGATTGAAGAAGCTGCAGATATTTTAAAAACAAGAACAAGACATTTTGCCAAAAAACAGAATACGTGGTTTAAGCGCGAGAAAGAAACTATCTGGGTTTCTTACGAAGATTATAAAACAGAAGAAGAAATGCTTATGTTTATGGTTAATGTTCTGAAGGAGAAAAAAATTGTTTGATTATAACGGAAAATTCAGTGAGGATCTTATAAATCTTGTTAATGAAAAAGAAAAGGCACTAAAGCCTGTTTTTGAAAACATAGACAGGATTGCCGAAGAAAATCAATATAAGGTTTTACAGGCATTTCAGCTGGCAAGGGTTGCTGAGGCTGATTTTAATCAGGGAAGCGGTTACGGATATAATGAAACGGGACGTGAAACTCTTGAAAAAGTTTATTCGCTTGTTTTTCATACAGAAGATGCTCTTGTGCGTCCGCAGATAACCTGCGGAACGCATGCCATCTATCTTGGACTTTCTGCCAACCTGCTTCCGGGCGACGAACTCCTTTATATTACAGGACGTCCATATGACAGTCTTGAAATGTCCATAGGATTGAAAGAAAGTCCTATGTCTCTGGCAGAATTCGGTATCAGCTTTGATTATGCCGATCTTAATGAAAACGAAGATGGTTTTGACTTTGATGCCATAAGAGCAAAGATAAATTCTAAAACGAAAATAGTAGCAATACAGAGATCTAAAGGGTATAAGGTGAGAGCTTCCATCAGCTGTACGCAGATAGAAGAAGCAGTAAAGTTTGTGAAGTCTGTTAAACCGGATGTAATAGTATTTGTTGATAACTGTTACGGTGAATTTGCAGAAACAACCGAACCGACTGATGCCGGCGCCGATCTGTGTGTGGGATCTCTTATTAAAAATCCCGGCGGTGGTCTGGCTCCGATAGGCGGGTATATTGTCGGAAGAAAAGATCTGATCCAAAGATGTGCATATAAACTCACCGCTCCCGGTCTCGGCAAAGAAGTGGGGCCGTCACTCGGTGTCCTCAAGGCTTTTTTCCAGGGACTTTCATTAGCACCGCATATTGTTGCCCAGGCTTTAAAAACAGCTCATTTACTGGCTGCAGTGTTTGAACATTACGGTTACAATACGTGTCCGGCATCTGATGAAATCCATCACTGCATAGTTCAGACTATTGACCTTGGAAGTCCTCAGAAGGTCCTTTCTTTCTGCAAAGCAATACAGGGGGCATCATTCGTTGACAGTTATGTTGTTCCTGAAGACTGGGATATGCCCGGCTATTCTGACCGGGTCGTTATGGCAAGCGGAGCTTTTATGAACGGATCATCAATCGAGCTGTCCGCTGACGGGCCTATGCGGGAGCCTTATACCGTCTTTTTCCAGGGCGGATTAACCTACGAACACGGTAAATATGCCGTTCTCTGTGCCGCAAAAGACACAGAAAGTTAAAAAAACAAACATTGTTAAACAAACGTTTTCTATGATAAAATCAATGATTGACTGAAGATTGTCCGGCGAAAGGACAATATGAATACATTGACAATTAAACAGATGCAGCCCGATTACAGGCCTGATGAAAAGTTTTTGAAATTCGGTGCAAAAGCGCTTACAGGTGCTGAACTGCTTGCAATAATCATCAGAACCGGAAGCATGGATGAAACTTCTGTTGATCTTTGCAGCAGAATACTCAGGGATGAAAATTCGGATTGTGAGAATGTTCTTAAACTTCTTGACCTTGATCTGACCCGGCTTCTTAAGGTAAAAGGGATAGGAAGGGTGAAAGCTTTGCAGATCAAGGCTGTTGCTGAATTATCCGAAAGGATATCGAAGGCCTGCAAAACAACGGCTCTGTCCTTTAATCATCCAAAGACCATCGCTGATTATTACATGGAGCAGATGCGGCATCTGAAAAGAGAAGAAGTTATACTTCTTCTTTTGAATACAAAGTGCGATCTTATTAAAGAAATCCCGCTTTCTGCCGGAACTGTGAATGCATCTGTATTTTCGCCCAGGGAGATTTTTTTAGAGGCTTTAAAGTACGAAGCTTCCAATGTGATATTGCTGCATAATCATCCCAGCGGCAATCCTGCGCCAAGCAGAAACGACATTCTGGCAACAAAACGGGTAAAGGAATCCGGTGACCTTATGGGAATAATGCTCGTTGACCATATAATCATCGGAGACAAACAATATATCAGTTTACGGGAAGAGGGCTATCTTAATGAGTGACCTGAAGTACGGACTTAATATCGGAACAGCTAATGTTAGTATTTCAAATGTAAAAACAAGGGAAATACTTGTTGAAAAAAATGCTGTTGCCGTAAGGGACAGAAAAAATATCATCGGTTACGGCGATGATGCTTATGAAATGTTTGAAAAAAACCCGGAAAATGTTGAAGTCATATTTCCGGTACAGGATGGCGTGATCTCTGACCTTGATATGATGCAGGCCATTCTTGAAGGTCTTTATAAAAAACTGAATAAGGGGAAAATGGTCAAAGGTTCTGAATTTCTTGTTTCAGTTCCGACAGATACCACGGAAGTTGAAAAAAGAGCTTTCCATGAACTTGTCGCAAATTCCAGGATCAGACCGAAAAGCATTTCAGTTGTCGAGCAGAGCATAGCTGATTCTATCTGCTGCGGAATTGATCCTAAAAGCCCTAAAGGAAACATACTTGTCAATATAGGCGCCGATGTGACCGATATTTCAATTATTTCTCTCGGAGGCATAGTTCTTACCAAAACTGTTAAAATAGCCGGAAATAAGCTTAATGAGGCCATTATAAGTGCAATCAGGCAGCAGGAGGGTAAACTTATCGGAGTGAAGAGTGCAGAGGCCTTAAAATGCAATCTCGTGGATCTTTCAACCGCTCCGGAATATGGTGAAATGAAGCTTTTCGGAAGAGTTATCCTTACCGGTCTTCCGAGCAGAATGATTGTCGGTTCCGAACTTGTCAATAATGTTGTCAGAAATTATATGGAACAAATTATAGATGAGGTAAAAAGGGTACTTGAAAACACTCCTCCTGAACTTTCTGCTGATATTGTCGAAAACGGCATTTACCTTTTAGGCGGAAGTTCGAGACTGAAAAATCTTGATCAGATGTTTGCTAAAGGAACAGGTCTTAAGATCAATCCTGTATCCGACCCGGCAAACAGTACTATTCGCGGAGTAACAAGGATATTCGGAAATTCAAAGTATGATTATTTAAGGTACTTCCCTGAAGAGAAGGAATACAACTGATGCCAGACAAAGATAAACAGCAACTGAATGATTATACCGAGCCGCCGACAACGGGTGAAAAAACAAAGTTTTATCTTAAGGATTTCCTGAACAATTTCAAAATCCATAAATCACCCGGAAAAAAAGAGCCCGTGAAAGCCAATCCGAAGATTTTATTCGCCATTCTGGCTATTATTTGCGCTGTACTTATAATTCTTTCTTCTATATTTGAATCTGTTGCAAAGCCGTTTAAGAGCGCCGCAGCTGTTGTTGTGGTTCCTGCCCAGGGCGGAATCAACGTTGTGGGGACCTGGCTTTCACAAAAACTTTCAGTTCTGAATACAATGGCTGCTCTTGCCGAAGAAAACGCTGAACTGAAAAGAGAGATAAGTGAACTCAGAGGCACCAATAACCAGCTCCGTCTTGAAAATGAAGAAGTTAAACGTTATGAAGCCCTTCTGGATCTGAAAAATGAATACAGCGATTACGAAACCATAGCTGCCAAGATCATTGCAAAAGACGCTTCAAAATGGTTCTCTTCATTTACCATTAATAAAGGTGAAAATGATGGGATCAAACAGAATATGAACGTTGTTGCAAAGGGCGGACTTGTAGGTGTTGTTTCTGATGTAGGCCCGAATTTTGCAACTGTCCGCTCGGTTATCAATGATGACAGTAATATAAGTGCCATGTTTGATTACAGTACAGATATATGTATGGTCAACGGAAATCTTACTTCAATGGCAGATAATATAATTGATTTTTCAAGTGCCAGCGTCACAGTGGAAATCGAAGTCGGCGATGCTGTTGTTACTTCAAACGTAAGCTCCATTTATCTGCCGGGACTTCTTATAGGCTATGTAACTGATTTTGCCACTGACGGCAATGAGCTTACACAAAGCGGTCATATAGCACCTGTTGTTGATTTTGAGAACCTTAGTGAGGTTCTTGTTATCAATCAGCTGAAGGAGACTTCTGATTAATGCTTTACAGGGTCAGAAACTTTTTTATAATATTTGCATTGGTAATTGCAGCTTTCCTGCTGCAATATTCTGTTTTTATACGGATTCCGGTAATAAACTGCTCGCCGAATCTTATACTTATAGTGACTTTCTGCTTTGCGTATTTCAGGGATAAAAACGCCGGAATGCTGGTTGGTTTCATGGCCGGATTTTTTGTTGATGTCTTTTACGGACAGGTAATCGGCTATACCGCTCTTGTACTTGTTCTTGTAGGACTTGTATGCGGTTCGCTGAAAAAAGTATATTATACAAACACACTTTTTTCTGAAATGATGGTTCTCATGCTGGCAGACCTTAGCTGCAGCCTTATTTATTATATTGTCTGGTATGCTTTGCAAAGCCGTTTTTCCCTCGGCTTCTGCCTGACCCATGTAATACTGCCTGAGTTCTGTTTTACTCTGATCATGGGACTTATCCTTATGAGACCTTTAAGATTTATTGTTAAAAAAATGTACAGATACAGGGAAAAAGAGGTTGAAAACCTTTGAAGGGTAAATTAAAAGATAAAATCCTTGATATATTGGATTCCATAAGAGCTTTCTTTGCGAAGATTCTTGAATCCAGGATAAGCATAGTTGTGGCTGTGCTGTTTATTCTGTTTACAATAATCGGCGTAAGATTATTCTACCTGCAGATAATCAAATCCGAATATTATACAGATAACTTTACTCAAAAAGCCCAGAAGACAATTACTACAGAAGCTGCCCGCGGAAAAATCTACGACAGGAACGGATTCCTTCTTGCTTATAATGAGATTTCCTATTCTGTAACCATAGTTGATGAGATTCCGAATTCCGATACCAGAGGTGACACTCTTAACGGTATTATTTACAGAGCAATCAATCTCATTGAAAAATACGGTGATTCAATAATTGATGATTTTAATATCGAACTGGATAACAAGGGCAAATATGTTTTCAAACAGCATCCTGTTACCCGTCAGACCACATTTCTGATAAATATTTACGGCGGCACCACAGATGAACTTGCCGAAAAGGGAATTAACAAATACAGTGCTGAGCAGATAATGGATGAACTTACTGAAAGATACGGTGTTTCTTCTGCATACACAAAACAGGAAAAGCTCAAGATCATCACTGTAAGATACGCACTTTCCCTTACTGCATACCAGAAATATGTTTCAACTATAATTGCCAAAAATATCAGTCAGATGACTATGTCGGCCATACTGGAAAGTACAGATGACCTGACCGGAGTAGATGTAGTTGAGAGCTACAAACGTGTATATAACGATGCGCAATACTTTTCTCACGTACTTGGCTATACCGGTGAAATATCCGAAGAAGAACTTGCCGAGCTCAATCTTGAAAATCCGGCAGGCATTACATATTCAGTAGGTGACCAGGTCGGAAAATCGGGAATAGAGCAGACATTTGACTCATATCTTCAGGGTGAAAAAGGTACAAAGACCGTTTTTGTTGACAATACCGGAAACATCCTTGAGGTTCTGAATGAAACAAAATCAGCCAAAGGAAATGATGTATACCTTACAATCGATCATGACCTTACCCTGGCTGCATATAATATTCTTGAGAAAAAGCTTGCAGCCTGCCTTATCAATAAAATAAAGGATTATGACATCGAAAAAAGTGAGAAGCAGACGTATGTGTATATCCCGATAAAAGATGTTTATGTCCAGCTTCTTACAAACGTCATGGATTTTACCGAGTTTTCCAGAGCTGATGCTTCCGAAAGAGAAGTTAAAACACAGAAAAAGTTTGAGGAGAAAAAAGCCAAAGCCCTGGAATGGTTGTCAGGAGAACTTTTTAACACCTATGCAAAGCCGCAGAATGAACTTTCTCCTGAAAATAATGCATATATGTACTTCATATATGATGTTCTCGGCTCTCTGGGCATTCTTGATAAGTCACTTATTGACCAGAAGGATGAAATATATCTTGAGTGGGTTGATGAAACCGTATCACTAAGAGAGTTTCTCCAGCATGCGATTGCCGAAAACTGGATTAATGTTTCACAGATTGAATCAGCTGTAAAATACTCGAAATCTGATGAGATTTATGAGGCAATAATCAGCAATGCTTTGAATGAGCTTAATGACAACAGGGATTTTGCTGAAAAAATTTATTATTACATGGTTTATGATAAGGATCTTGAACCATATGACATATGTCTTATGCTTTATGACCAGAAAAAAATCCCGGAAGATGATTATCATGCTCAGCTCCAGAAAAAATCAATTTCAACTTATGATTTTGTAATAAAAGAAATTGAGAATCTTGTTCTTACGCCGGCCATGCTTGCGCTTGACCCATGCTCAGGTTCACTCAGTGTTACCGATGCTGATACAGGTCAGATACTTGCACTTGTTTCTTATCCTATGTTTGATAACAACAAGCTTTCCGGTACGGTTGATTCTCAGTATTGGTATGAGCTTAATATTAATGATTCCCAGCCGTTGTTTAATTATGCAACAACCGCACTTACTGCACCGGGATCCACATTTAAACTGTGCACATCGGTTGCCGGTCTTGCTGCTGGTTTCATAACACCGGAAACTGTGATAAGTGATCAGGGCAGATTCACTGAAATCGTGCCTTCGCCAAAGTGTTATGTATATCCGGGTACTCACGGAAATGAAAATCTTGTCGGTGCAATAAGAGATTCATGCAACTATTTCTACTTCCAGATAGGTTATAACATGGGTCTTGATCAATACGGCGAATACAACAGTTCTCAGGCACTTGATATTATTGCGGATTATGCTGTTCAGCTTGGACTTGGTACGAAATCAGGCGTTGAGATCAATGAAAAAGAACCGAGAGTTTCGACAACTGACTCTGTCCGTACAGCAATAGGGCAGGGGACTAACGGCTATGCCGTTGTTCATATGAACAGGTATGTTAATACCATTGCCAACAGCGGCAACAATTATCAGTTAACCCTTATCAAACAGGTTGTTGCAAGGGACGGAAGAATTGTCATTGACAATAAACCTGTATTGACAAATGTCGTTGAACTTGATCAGACGCAATGGGATACAATTCACGAAGGAATGCATCAGGTTTGTCTTGCAGGAACAGCATCATCATTCTTCACCCACCTCGGAACATCAATAGCAGGTAAAACCGGTACTGCCGAGGAAAATGTTTACAGATCAAACCATACCGCTTTTGTAGGATATGCACCTTTTGAAAATCCTGAAGTATCATTTGCCTGCATGATAAGGAATTCCGACTCCACCTCCTACCCGGGCGGTGTTCTTAGTGAAGTAATGCAATTCTACTTCGGGCAGTTAACTCTTGAAGATGTATTTGAAAAGCCTGTTGAAAACAGCATTTCCGGATTCCATTCTGAATAAAAAACATGAGAGGAAGCATGTAATGAATAAAAAAATTGTTGAGGACAAAGCTATATGGGAGCAGGTTAATGCTTTCAATCCGCCTGCCCGTTTAAGAAAGAATGCCCCTCAGACATCGGGAAAATTCAAAAAAGAAATTCCCGGTGATGACATGGAACCGCTTGTTTACCTTGAAGATGGCAGCGTGCTTATACGCCTTGTGACTGACAGCAAGGCTGAAATCATTGCTGAATGCGGCTTCTTCGGTACATACAAATGCCGTGTTCCTTTGCTGGACAGGGGAGACGGTGTAAGGGAAGCAATTCTTCCGGCTGATGAATCTTTCAGAGGAAACACAGTTATCAAATTTTATGTTGACGGTGTACAGATGATACATCCTTATCTTCCGACGCAAAGGAGTGACGGAGGAATTAATAACATTATAGAAATGCCTGACTGGGAAACTCCTTACATTTCATTAAGGGATGTTCCTCATGGTTCCGTAACCAGGGAACTGTTCTGGTCAGATACAACATGTGCATGGGAGAGATGCATGGTTTACACACCTCCATGCTATCATAAAGGCGGGGAATATCCTGTCCTTTATCTCCAGCACGGTGCTACGGAAAATGAAGTAACCTGGATGTATAACGGCAAGGTTCCGTACATTATGGATAACCTGATTGCCGATGGAAAAGCTGTTCCTTTTATTGTTGTTACAAATGACGGAATGGAAACGGTAAAAGACCCTGTCTGGGCACATGATTTCAGGGGCATTGAAGGAATTGTCACTGAAGACTGCCGTAAATTTATTGAGGGCAGATACCGTGTCAAAAAGGATAAATGGAACCGCGCAGTTGCCGGTCTTTCCCTTGGATCTATACAGGCTGCTCTTATAGGCTTCAGTCATCCTGATCTTTACTGTGCTGTGGGATTATTTACAGCAATGAGAAGACGTGAAGCTGATAATGTAACTTATATAAGGGATGATTATCTTGATATTCTTAAACACCCTGATGAATTCTGGAAAAC
>JAZUFV010000056.1:0-11929 GCA_045640845.1 Lachnospiraceae bacterium | reverse complement strand
ATTTGCACCTAAATGAAAATGTCTGACGATACGCATTAAAATGGCGGAACGTAAGATAAATCCATGGCAAGTTATGGCTTGCAAACTCTAAATATCTGACGCAATGATCAGGGAATGTTATAACGTCAGACATTTCAGCGGGAAGTGACATAGGTCCCTCAGCAAAAGGTGCTGAACAAGAGTGATCCGGATGAGGAAGGATTTTATGAAGTAATTGCGTTCCCGTTCAACTTGCTGCATTGATATATTTCAGCCGGAAGTTTATAATATAAACAAAAAAAGAGGAAATTAAATGGGTAATTCCGCGGCAAAGAAAATAGGCACGGACTTCACAAACGGTCCGATAATGCCGATGCTTCTGAAATTCTTCCTGCCGTTTCTGGCAGCGAATGTTCTGAACAGTTTATACAATACAGTTGATACAATAATAATCGGTCAGTTTGTGGGAGGAGCCGGCATTGTTTCCGTAAATATGGGCGGAAAGATGCTTAATATGGCGACTCACTTCGGGCTGGCATTTGCCGGAGGGGGACAGATCCTGCTTGCACAGCAGGTAGGATCAGGCAAAAGAGATAGTGTAAATTCAACAATCGGAACACTTTTTACCGAGATATTTGCATTGTCAATTATATGTGCAGGAATAATCATTGCCATTGCAAATCCTGTTCTGACACTGTTAAACACACCGGCTGAATCATTCGGAGGAGCGCGCAGCTATCTGCTGATCACAGCCTGCGGACTCCCTTTCATGTTCGGATATAATGCCGTAAGCTCAATAATGAGCGGCCTTGGTGACAGCAAACGCCCCCTGGTATTCATTGCCATAGCAGCTGTTGTCAATCTTATCGGGGATATTATCTTTATCGTGGTATTTCACATGGATGCTGCCGGAACGGCTCTGGCAACAGTTATCGGCCAGGCAGTATCACTGGTCTGCTCACTGACATATCTTTATAAAAAACGTGAGGAATTCGGTTTTGACTTTAAGCTAAAGAGCTTTAAGATAGACTGGATCAAACTTAAGATCATGGCAAAGATAGGCTTCCCGAATGCCCTCAGGGGACTTTGCATTACAGTCACACAGCTTTACCTTCTCGGAAACGTTAATCTTTACGGTCTGAATGAATCGGCAGCATATTCGATTGCCGATAAGGTTTATCATCTTTCAAATGTTTTTGTTAATTCAGTCAGTCAGGGTTCAGGCTCCATGGTTGCCCAGAATGTGGGCGCCGAAAAGTATAACCGTGTAAAGAGGGTAGTTCTGGACACATTCATAGTTTCGGTGACCGGCGCTGTGGTTCTTTCGGTTCTGGCTCTTACAATACCAAAAACAATCTTCGGGCTCTTTACAAGCGAGGCGGGAGTATTAGCTCTTGCTCCTAAGTTTATGAGCGTATGCGTGATAATATATTTCCTTGCATCATTGATGGTTACTTTCGGATGCATCACAAACGGAACCGGAAAGTCCCTGCTGAATTTTGCGGGAGGCATATTGGACGGCGTCATATTCAGAGTAGCATTCAGCCTTCTTTTTACGAAAGTTTTCGGTCTGGGCGTAATAGGTCTGTTTATGGGTGAGGCACTTGCCAGAATGGGACCGATACTGGTTGACTCCATTTACTTTATGAGCGGCAGATGGAAGAAGACAGGAAAGCTCATCAAAGAATAGCCATTGCAGAAAACATAATTCAAAAAGAAAAAAGCTTCGCATAGCGGAGCTTTTTTAGTGTTCGCTTATTGGTATTGGAGATGAATATGGGCAAAATTTATAATGAAGGCAAAAGAAACCGAATGGAGAAATTGACATGACACAATTAAAAGCAGGAGCAGGTGCTGCAGAGGTTAATCTGGAAAAAGTCCTTCCGATAGAAGGTTTCAATACTGTTGCGAACCCGCTTCACGTAAGGGCTCTTATTCTGGACGGAAACATTCGTCTTGTATTTATATCAGGTGAAACAACATCCCTTCCGAATGATTCGATAAACAGATTTAAAGAGAGGATATGTGAACTGACCGGCACACAGCCGGAAAACATATGGGTCACATTCACCCATTCATTTGCCAGTCCTCATGTTTTCCCGGCACCAAAACCGGGCAGTGAGCCGAGAGGCCCAAAGAAATCTCCTGAAGACATTGCCAAAGGCGCCCTCCTTGCAGATGCCTATTTTGAGGCAATGGAAAAAGCAGTCAAAACCGCTCTGGAAACGCTTCAGCCTGCAGTTATGGGCGCCGGAGAAGGGCAGAGCTTTGTTAATACTTCAAGAAATGTCCTGACAAAAGACGGCTGGGCTGTCGGTTCGGATGATGACAGCATCTGCAGCAGAGCGCTGAAAGTCCTCAGAGTGGATTCAGCCGAAGGAAAGCCATTGGCCATTATTTATAATTACTGTTTGCGTTCATGCGTAATGTCCAGGCTTCAGGATGAAAACGGAAGCACCGTGATAAGCAGCGATCTTTGCGGAGCAGTATGTGAAAGACTGGAAGATGCTTTTGGCAGCGGACTTGTGACAATTTTCCTTAATGCTGCAGCAACCGACCAGGATCCAAGATACAAATCCCATCTTACACTGGCAGGGATTGAAGGAGAAGGTGTGGAAATTGACTTTACCGTGGAGGAATCAAAGGTTCTCCTGAAGGCACAGTCAATTCAGCTGGCTTCCGATGTTCTGAAGGTGTGGAGAGGAATAACGGCAGATCAGAAAGATGCTGATTTCAGCGCAGGCAGCGTTGAAGTCATCTGCGATAAGAAGCAGGCAAATCCTTCCGGAGATTACAGAAATGCCGGAAACGCATCCGAATGGATTCCGGACGGACAGGAAACTCAGACAGTTTACGGAGTAAAGCTCGGTGCACTGAACATCGTGGGCGTTCAGCCGGAAATTGACTCGATTACGGCTATGGGTCTTTCAGCTGCGGGAGAAGGAAAGCTTACCATGAATGCCATCATGGTAAACGGAAGCGGGAAGGCACTTACGGGAAAGGCAGCATATGATCTCAGACAGTTCCCCGGACTTCATTCACCATACATGCCGGGCACTTCCGAAAAACTTATAGAAGCCGCAAAGGATCTTATTAAGGGATTATAGGATGGAGACTGATTACTTAAGAGAGATGCTGATGCTGGCCGAAAAATGCAATTATGCAGAGGCAGCAGATGAACTGTTCATATCGCAGTCATCACTTTCAAGGCATATCTCGGCAATGGAAGAAAAGTTAGGAGTCACGCTCTTTAACCGCAACTCACGGTTCGTAAAGGTAACACCGGCCGGTGAGCAGCTTATTCCGTATGCAAAAAAGATGATCAGGATTGAAAATGATTATAAACTGGCAGTTGAGGCAGAAAAAAACAGAACCCATACGGAACTGAAGGTGGCCTGTGCAGCTCCGCTTTCTGCATACAGAGTGCAGAGTACACTGGCTGCTTTTGCCGCAGAAAATGAAAGCATAGGAATTTCCATGGCCCCAAGAAAGCCGCAGGGGTTCAAAGAGATGATCAAATGCGGGGATTGCGATTTTGCAGTTGTGTATGAAAGTGAGGCAGGGCCGGACGATTCCCTGGACAGGTTAAGTCTGACATCTGACCACATGGTCCTTCTGCTGCCGGAAAAACATGAGCTGGCCGACCGGAAAAGGCTGTCCCTTGGCGAACTTGAAAACGAAAAATGGGTTTTTTACGGGGAAAGAAAATTTTATAAAAAAAGCATTACCGAGCTTTTCAGAAAGGTTAATTACGCACCGAAGATGTCACCCGTAAGTACGATGGGAATTGACGTAATGGAACTTGTTGCCGCCGGCGCGGGAATATCACTGGAACTGGAAAAGGTGGCAAAACGTCACATGACGGAGGGCGTAGTCTGTGTTGGCCTTGAAGAAGCAGAAACTGTATATGTAAACCTGATATGGCAGCAGAAGCTGGTCTCACCCGCAGGCAGAAAGTTCATCAGTTTTATGAAAAAAAGTTATCACTGAGACTCCTCAAAATGAGCCATATATTTCATCATTTCCCGGCCGAACAGTTCTGCGGCCGGTTTTTCATTTGAAAGAGAATTCTCGAACAGCAGATTATCAAAAAACAGGTCTTCCGCAAGAGTGATTTTTGAAAGTGCCAGAGAAGCTTCGTTAACCCTGTGGCGTGGGAGGATTGCTATTCCGCGGCGCAGGAAAACATTCAGCATGGCCGTTTCAACCGTTGAAACCCTGACAATCCTGATCTGGCCCGAGGTTGCCTCCTTAACCTGCTGGGCGATCTTTGAAAATGCTCCGAGCGAGCCGGGATAACCCGGAATAAAAAGAACCTTTCCGGCAAGAGAACTTATCGAGACAATAGTTCCGGGCTTAATATCAGGATCGCCTGAAGAAATCAGATACGATTTCTCGTGGAATGTGCCGATGTGTCTGAAAACATCAGGTATTTTAACCGTGAATGTCGGCAGAGAAATGAAATCATATTCTCCCAACGGTATCTGATCGTCGTTATCAAAAATGTCTACATGAAGAAAAACATCCGGATAATGCTCGGAAAAAGTACTTAGGAACAAAGATAAGGCTTCAGTGAGATTTGGCCGCATGCAGGCAAATTTTATGCCGCCTTTTATGCCGAGGGAAGCAGCATGAGCCTTCTCCCTGGCGCGAGTGTCCTCACGAAGAAGAGCATCGGATGCCCTGTAAAGCGAAGCGCCGGATGCTGTGAGCGAAACACTGTGCGACGAGCGGATGAAAAGCTGCGCACCAAGCTCATTTTCAAGCTCCTGTATATGGCGGCTCAGAACTGACTGGGATATGAAAAGCTTTTCCGCAGCCTTCCCGAAATGAAGCGTCTGTGCCAGCACCTGAAATTCAAATAAACGATCGGTATTCATTTTGTATCCTCCCCTGATGAATCTCCGAATTCCTCCAGAAACATCTTAAGTGCAGGGTTCGGGTTTTTAGCGTAGTGGAGCATTTCTATGCAGCAGCTGCTGATTTCATCGTTTATCCGCACCTTTACTGTCTTTGGCGGTGCCTTAAACGGAATCTGCCTTGGAATGAGAACTATGACATTACACATCTGGGCAAGCATATGATAAAAGTTGGCAGAACAGAAACCATCATACAGGGCATAAGAGATGCCGCTTTTTTCAAGCATATCCAGTTCAAAATCATGAAGAGAGGAATCTTTGGTTTCAGGATAAATAAGAAAAGTACGGTTGTTCAGATCCTTAAGGGAAACTGTATTTCTGGCATCGCGCAGCAGGCTCTGCGGGATGATGGCATCGATACACGTGCTGAAAACAGGCCTGTGAACCATCTCGGAGCATACCAGACTATCGGGAGCATATGAAAAAAACAGGTCAGTTTTACCGGCTTTCAGGCTTTCGCCTGCATTAAAGTCCTGATCACTGTAGATGCTCAGCAGGACTTCCGGGTGACGCTCAATAAATTCATCCAGAAACTTTCCGACAACAGGAGGAAGGGTGCCTCCCTGCACGCCTATCCTGAGTGACAGTTCCTCAGCATCTTTGTGATTTTGTACGGTACGTACAATCTTATCCCATTCGTTCAGAAATTTTTTTGCGTCAGACAGATATACCTTTCCTGCCTCAGTAAGCATACATCCCTGGGCGGTCCGCTCAAAAAGTTTCACATCTAAAGCATCCTCCAGCTGAGTGATGCGTTCGGATAATGAGGATGCTGAAATTCCAAGAGCAGAAGCAGTGGAACGGATGCTTTTTTTCTCCGCTAATGCTACAAATGTTTCAATCCATGAAAACTCCATAGATGTTCCCCTTTTTTGAATAGTGTTCGGAAAACTACATCACAACATTAACACCAAAGGCTTTTTCTGTCAATGCAGGCAGTACAAAATACGCAGTCTTATGTTATTCTATTATTTAATAAATCCGTTTAATAATGGAATGGAAAATCTGATAACAGAAGTTTAAAATTTAAAAAAAGATTTATAAACCGGAGGGGGAAATGAGCGATTGTTTTGTATATGCCGGAGCTTTTAACCGGGACGAGAAACCCATGGGGGTGAAAGCCTTTAGATTCAGCAAAGAAACCGCAAAGTTTGAGCCTATGGGCAGTTTTGGAAATCATCCGTGTCTTTCAAACATTGTGACAGACGGAGATATCATGATAACCTGCTCGGAGGGGCCAGATGCAGAAAGCCTTGTTTCATTCAGAATACTTCCTGACGGAACACTGCAGGAAATCTGTGTTCTGAAGACGGGGGCAAACCTGCTGGCGCACCTGAGTATAGACAGGAACAGAAAGAAATTTCTTGTGTCCAGTATGGGTTCAGCCATGATCATGCTCGGAAGTTATGATGAAAACGGTGAACTGGCTGTTCTTGACCGCTGCATTTTTACAGATGAAGGCAGCTGCAAGGCAGGGAGAAGCAATAATCCGCGCCAGATGAATTCACGTCTTCATTCAGCATTTTTCATGCCGGACGGCAGGCACGTTCAGGCATGCAACCTTGGAAGTGATAAGGTTTACACACTTGAAATAGATGATGAAAACAATAAGCTGAAGCTTTTGGATGAGCTGACATATACCTGTGAAGGCGGCTCCGGCCCAAGGCATATAGCTTATTCTGCTGACGGAAAGTATGCATATGTCAACACAGAGATGAGCAGTGAGGTGTATGTTTTCAGAATCGCCGGTGACGCGTCAATGGAACTGATCCAGAAGATTAACACACTTGATCAGAACGGGGAGCGTGACAGCCAGACATCTATCACGCTTATCAGCTCAGACGGAAAATATTATTTCTGCGGCAACAGGGGACAGAATAATCTTGCAAAATTCAGCATCTGTGGTGACGGAACCCTGAAGACGGACGGATTTTATGATGTGTATGGAAAAGCTCCGCGCGGAATGACATTCGGACCGGACGAAACATGCATCCTTTTCGGAAACAACGCATCGGGAACCATCACAGTGGTTGATTATGATAAAGAGACAGGTACACCGGGCGAGTGCCTTCAGATAATTGAAGGCGTTACCGGCGCAGCAAACGTGGTTGTTTTGCAATAAAAATCCAGAAAGGGGAATATATATGGCACAGAACAGACCCATAGAGTCACGGATTCCTTCAAAACGATATGATATGAACGAGCTTATCTATCTTGGCAGCTGGGCATTCATGCGGGAACTCAGGACTCACAATAACACGAAGCAGGTTTTTGACATCGACCCATACGCCGAGGTATACAGATTCCGCGACAATATGTACGGCATTTTCCAGGAAAATGTTGACGGCGGCGGTGATGAGTGGTCATACCTCATTATCGGTCCGGAAAAAGCACTCCTTATAGATACTGCGTTCGGACTCGGAAACTTAAAAGGGCTGGTGGATGAGCTGACCGGAGGAATGCCGCTTATCGTTGTCAACACGCATTTCCATATAGACCATGCATCGGGAAATGCCCAGTTCGGCAGTGTTTACATCCATGAAAAGGATGTCCCGATGCTCGAGAAAGCACGCGGCAAGTCAATTTTAAGCGAAAAGATCGTCAAAGAGGACGGCTCGTTCCCGTATGTTGAGTTTGATCTGAATGATCTTATCGAGCAGACCGATTACGAGATCATCCCGTTTAAGGACGGGCATATATTTGACCTGGGAGGCGGCTATGAAGTTGAGGCCATCCATCTTGCAGGACACAGCGCCGGACAGGCTGCTTTTCTGGATAAGCATGACAGGACTCTATTCCCGGGCGATGACATCATAGGTATGCGCGTGGGCATAAGGGGGACTATGGATGACATAAAATTCTTCCGTGACAGAATGGCATATCTTGAGACAAGAATGGATGAGTTTGACGGAATCTTCCCGGGACATTTCATTGTTGATATTGAGAGCAGGGCAGTAACGGAGATGGTAAAAACCCTGAATGCCATCGTTGAAAACCCGGATGATTATGATTACCTGGAGCAGATAGGAGACCGCCCTGCAAGCAGGTGTAAAACCGTTATCGGTCTTGGCTGCATCGGTTACACCATCCATGAGTAAAGGAGATAAAAATGGCTTTTCAGAATATAGAAAAACAAAGACGTATTGAAACCGGCCTGAAGGTTAAGAGAACTGTTTTCAGGGAGCCGGAAAACCCTGTCAGATTTGCTTTTATGAAGCTTCTCCGTGAGCATGACAAAACCAAACGTGTATTTATGGATATAGATCCGTACGCTGAGGTTTACACCTTCCGTGACAACCTTTACGGAATTTACACCGAGAGCCTTGACGGAATGGGCGATTCGTGGATATTCGTGATAGATGGTCCTGAAAAGGCACTTGTAATTGACACAAGCTTCGGCCTGGGCGATCTGAAATCACTGATCGAAGAACTCATCGGCAAAGGCAAGGAATATTTTGTAGCAAATACCCATGCACATTTTGATCATGCATACGGGAACTGCCAGTTTGAAAAAGTATATTGCCATGAGTGCGAGGTGCCGCTTCTCAGGACAAAACAAGATCCTCATATATGGGACTATCTTTTTGACGAAAACGGAAACGGCATCTGGGCGGATTTTGACAGAAATGATCTGGTTCCGTATAAGGAGTATGAGATAGTTGGTGTCCCTGACGGATATATTTTTGATCTGGGACAGGGATATGAAGTTGAACTGGTATTTCTTCCGGGACATTCACCGGGACATTGCGGATTCCTTGATAAGCATAACCGCATTTTCTTCCCGGGTGATGACTGCTGTGTGGGTGCTGTAGGTGCAGGAGGCGGCGGAACACCGGGCCAGCCTTTCAGGGAGAACCTCACAATAGAAGCCCTTACAAAGGAACTCAGGAAAGTTGTTGCAAGAATTGATGAGTTTGACTGCCTCTTCCCGAGCCACGGCCCTGTTGAAACAGGAACCATTATGCTGGTGAGCCTTCTGGAAGCATGTGAAGAAGTTCTGGCAGACCCTAAGAAATATGATGAGAAGAGGGTACACAACCGCTTTGGAGTTCTCTCCACACAGTATTGCAAAAAAATATTTGAATCAGGCTATCTGACATATACCGAAAACGGCGTATATATGGACAGAAAAGCGGAAATAGAGGATTGAGTATGAGTGCATATGAAGAAATAATGATGATAATCGCAAAGGAACGTCAGGCAAGGATACGCCAGCGCCCGGACGAGATCATCGAATGTTATTTTGAAGACGCGACAATAGTCACAAGCTGGCTGGGAGAAGGTACACTGGCTCAGTATGCCGGCGGAGGAAAGGTTCCTCCTAATGACCCTGAATGCCCTATGGTGAGCCGCATAAGCCTTCCGGTTCTTCACATAAACGGAAACAAGGCATACGCTGAGGTTCCGGCAGCGACCATCCGTTACTGCTATGTTAACGGAGTAAAGGCCGTACTGGAATATTTTATGCGCCACATGTATAAATTTGAGTGCAGGGACGGCAGATGGGGAATCACTGATTTCAGAGCCATCTACGAAAGCGACAGGATAGCACCTGAAGTTCCGGGACAGGATCTGGGAATCAGGCCTGAAGATGTTCAGGGCTTCCGTCACGCATACAGATTCCTTTCATACATTGACAAAGGCACTTCGCAGGAACTTCCGGGAATTGACAGACCGGAGGTGGTGAAGGAAATGTACAATGCGTATGAGGAGTGGCTTAAAGCCTGAACTGCGAAAACTTTTCCTTCAGAATTTCCAGGAAATGTTTTTCATATTCACGATTAAACCTGCTGCTGCAGGCAATGATAGTCTCTGAGTAAATCTCAGGGACTATTTTTGTCAGACAGAGATTTTCAGGAAGAGAATCCTCTTCAACAGGCTCGGAGACAACGTATATGCCTTTTCCGTTTTCAACAAAATCACAGATACTCTGAAACGAATTAAGCGTATTTGAGAATATAGGTATGAGGCCTTCGCTGCGGAACGCCTTCACTGCCAGTGCATTGGCAAATGTCGGGTAGGCCAGGGATATAAGCTCTTCTTTTTCGATATCTGCAAGTGTGACCGGCCTTCCGGCAAGTGGGTGGTCGTGCCTGGTAAGAACAGATATCGGCCATTCGAGAATGGTGGAACAGTTTATCAGCGAAGAGGCGAATTTCATTGTTTCGGTGGATAATGACTTGGCTATTACGCATGACAGCCTGGCACGTTCATTATCGGTCAGCATTTCATCGATATTGTCGGTTGCCATTACCGGGGGCGTACGTATGAGACAGTCAGGGTATTCTGTTGAAAACTGAAGGATGGCATCTGAAAACAACCTGTCTTCAATAGATGTAAAGTGGCAGGTTCCGATATCCAGCGTCATGGTTTTTGCCCTGTTTTTGAACAGTGTGGTGTATTCGTTGCGAAGGTCGCACATCTTCTGTGCATACGGCAGAAACTCCATTCCTTCGGGAGTGAGGACAAATTTGTTTTTATTATGGCTTGTCAGCGCAAATCCAAGTTCGGCTTCTATAGCCTGAATATGCTTGGATAAAGTTGACTGGGATATAAAAAGAGCATCGGCAGTTGTCTGGAAATTTTCGTTTTTTGTAAGCTGTATAAATTCATATAAGTAATCTGTGCGCATTTTATTTTCCCCTGATGCTGGATTTTCAAGTATTTTATCAGAGACAACCGGAAATTTACAAGACTATATTCTGTTATGGAATAAAGTAAACGGAATAACGAATTGATGAAGACAGGTGCATGTGACAAGATTTAGCCAGAAATAATAGCATAAAGGAGATGTTTTTATGAGAATAGGCAGATTTGTAGTTGATGGTCACATCCATCCGGGAAAAAAGGACCATGTTGCTGATGACAGCACCATTAAGGGCGTTAATGCACAGGTTGAAGAAGCTGATAACTCCGACATTATCCTGCTTGACATGGATAATTACGAAGTAAATATGGGAATCATACTTCCGAGTATGATCGGAACGACAAACAAGATGCATTTCGATATGGTAAGAAAGCATCCAGACCGTTTCCGTTCAATGTGTGTTGATACCACCACCAGAATGCGTGCCGCAAAGGGCGAAAAAGAGTGGAATATCGATGATGCAATCAAAGAACTTGATGAAGCTCTTTCAGTAGGCCCTGATATCTGCGTAGGTATCGGTGAGATTGCACCGGGATCACTGGGATGCCCGCGTACCAGACCGACAAGAGCTGAAAGATTTAAAGAATGGTGTGCTATTGCGGAACTTGCAACACATTATGATGTTCCTGTTTACTTCCATGATTACAGTCACATCAACATGGATGAGCCTTTCAACATGATGTCAAGCATCTGCCAGATTTATCCGGGATTCAAGCTGATCATCGCCCACGGCGGCGGCCAGATGCCTGAAGATATCAAGAAGGCATGCTATCTTGCGGGACTTTATGAGCACATATACCTTGAGACCGGTTACTGGAGAGCTGAGTACTACGAGATGGCTCTTAAGAACTATCAGCTTGGCGCTTCAAAGCTTATCTGGGGCGGCGGCGATACAGGAAGCCGTGTGTGGTATCCGCAGAACACCATGCCCGGTTATAACTATATTGACCCGACCTTCATCTGGTTCAACAGAAACAACTGGGAAAAAGGAAATCGCGAAGTAAGCTACCAGCCGGATTATCTTGGATGGGCAACACATCAGATCCACAGACTGAAAGACCTGGACCTGTGCACACAGGACGAGATCAACCTTATCGTCGGCGGAAACGCAGTACGCCTTTACAAGATCAAGCTGGATGAAAGATATACATTCTGCTATGACAGACCTGACCTTCACATCCTTCCGAAGGAAATGTACGAATGCACCGACCCTACATGGCATGCAGGCTTCGTAAATCCTCCGGGACAGGATTTCGTAGGCGGAGAACAGAATTTTTACTTTTAACAGTTTGGAAATTATGCCAGAATAATGCTATGAAAGGAAAAAATATGATCAACAACTATACATTATTCTTTAACCCTGAAGACGGAAAAATAAGTCGGA
>JAZUFV010000055.1:0-3488 GCA_045640845.1 Lachnospiraceae bacterium | reverse complement strand
CATTCAATAACTATCATATGGGTATCACAGCTGAGAACGTTGCTGAGCAGTGGGGCCTTACAAGAGAAATGCAGGATGAATTTGCAGTAAGAAGCCAGAACAGAGCAGAAGCAGCTGTTGACGGCGGTGTATTCGACGCTGAGATCGTTCCTGTTGAAATTCCTCAGAAGAAGGGTGATCCGATCATCTTCGCAAGAGATGAGCATCTTTCACGCGGCAACACAATTGAGAAGGTTGCTAAGCTTAAACCTGCTTTCAAGAAAGACGGTACAGTTACTGCAGCTAACGCTTCAGGTATCAATGATGGTGCAGCAGCCCTCGTTATCATGAGCAAGGAAAAAGCTGAAGAACTTGGTGTTAAGCCTCTTGCTACTATCGTTTCTTATGCTACAGCAGGTGTTGATCCTAAGATCATGGGTACTGGCCCTATCCCTGCTTCAAGAAAAGCTATGGAAAAAGCCGGCATGACTATCGATGATTTCGATCTTATCGAAGCAAACGAAGCTTTCGCAGCTCAGTCACTTGCAGTAGCACATGACCTTGAGTTTGATATGGAAAAAGTTAACGTTAACGGCGGTGCTATTGCCCTCGGACATCCTGTTGGAGCATCAGGAGCACGTATCCTTGTTTCACTTCTTTACGAAATGGAAAGAAGAGATGCCAAGACCGGTCTTGCAACACTTTGCATCGGTGGTGGTATGGGACAGGCTCTTATCGTTAAGAGAGACTAATCCTTAAAATTTATCGTCAAGCTAATTCAATAATTGACATAAAATAAGAGGGGCTTTCAAAGCCCCTCTTATTATTTTATCTGCATTAATCAGATTATTTAGAAATCATATCCTGAATATCTTCTTCGCTGTATCCCATAGCTCCGAGGATTTCATTTGTATGGTATCCTTCCGGATAACCTGCCCACTTGTATTCAGGCTTGCACTCTGAAAGGTTGAACGGGCATCCAAGCTGTTTAACTTTAACGCCTTCTGATACAGGAACTTCAACTTCAGGGAACATTCCTCTTGAAAGAAGATGCTCATCGTTTGAAACCTCTTCAAGGTTCATAACAGGCTCGATGCATGAATCGTAAGGAGCTGCAAGCTCTGCCCATTCATCTCTTGTCTTTGTAAGGAAGTTATCCTTAAATGTCTTCTTAACCATAGGGATGTTAGCCTTATCCTTAAGGATAGCTCCATCAGCCCACTCAGGATGTCCCATAAGATTACAGAGACCTGCAAAGAATTTAGGCTCAAGAGAACCAACTGACATATACTGTCCATCTTTGCACTCATAGAAATCATAGATTTCACCGCCGTTAAGGGCACCGCTTTCACGTGTAGGCATCGGGCCGCCTGCGAAGAAGCTTGCACCGTCCATTGAGTTGAAAGGAATTACTGAATCCTGCATTGAAACATCGATAAACTGACCTTTGCCTGTTTTCTCTCTGTAGATGATTGCTGCAAGGATAGAAGCGATAGCATTCATTGAACCGCCTGCTACGTCAGCAATCTGGAAGTTGTAAAGGCTTGGTCCGCCGTTCTGTCTTCCTGCTGCATAAGAGATTCCTGCTCTTGAAAGATAGTTGATATCATGGCCGGCCTTCATTGAGAAAACGCCGTCCTGGCCATATCCTGTGATAGCACAGTAAATAATTCTAGGGTTAACAGCCTTAAGAGCTTCATAACCGATTCCAAGCTTATCCATAACGCCCGGACGGAACTGTTCAACAACAATGTCATATTCCTGAACAAGTTTCTTAACTGCCTCAACAGACTTTTCTTTTTTCATGTTGAGGTAAATAGTTTTCTTATTTCTTCCAAGCCATCCCTGAGCACCTGTAACCTGTGCACCTTCGATAACCGGAGGCCAGTTAACAACAAGATCCCATTTGTCCTTGCTGGAAACCTTAAGAACTTCTGCGCCCATATCTGCAAGTGACATTGTTGCATATGGTCCCGGAAGTAATGTTGAAAAATCTAATACCTTATAACCATCTAATGCGCCCATTTATAGACCTCCTAATAATGTTTTGTTGATTATCAACAATATGTTTAGATTATAAACCTCTGAATATCAGTATTTCAAGGTTATGTAATATTGTTTTTATTTTATAACCGATAAATATTTTCTTGAAAGTAATAATAGTTGTTTATATAATCACTACATCATTTTATTAAAAACGGAGATTTAATCATGAACTTACCGGGAACTATGGATTTTTCTGACATAATTGTATTAATTGCCGGTATACTTGTTGTGATATCAGCTGTATATCAGATTGCAACCGGCAAAATTGCGCTTGATAAAAATGACGAAAGCCAGAAACAGTACACGCCTGAGTCTTTGAATGTTGCAAACAGGCTTATGGGCATTTTTATATTCTTTGCCGGCGCGTGTCTTGTTATTTATAAACTGGTCGATACTGAAATCTTCTCTGTGGGTTTTCCAAAGTGGTTCTTTCTGATCGGAGTAGGTGTTTTTGCAGGAATTTCTATTGTTGCATATTTTGTAACCGTCAAAAAGATTCCGCCTGATTTTTCAGCTGCAGGTTACAGAATTGATAAAAAGCAATGACAATCACGGCCCGCATGCCGGTATCAAAGTCATGGTGAAGATTCCGCCCGTTATTTACGGGCGGTTTTTTATTTAAATATAGGATTATGCGTAATTCGGAAATTGTTCAAATAATGTACAAAATTAGGCGCCTTTTAGACACTGGTTTTAGGTGTTTTTAATTGAATCTTTAAATTCATTGCGATATAATTGAAAAGCGAATTTATATTTATACAGCAAATGCTGAAAGGAGACGAGTATAAGAAATGAACAATACTAAACCTCTTGAGGGAGTACACGTACTTGACCTCGGCCAGTATATTTCTGTACCTGCTGCAACTGTTATCCTTGCAAGCTGGGGCGCAGAAGTAATAAAAGTTGAGTCTGTGGCCGGCGATCCTATGCGTCTGATCGGTTCCACTCTCGGAATGACCTGCCAGGATGACCATAACTCATTTTTTGGTCATTACAATGTAAACAAGAAAGTCATCAACCTCAATCTTAAAGATCCAAAAGGTGCTGAAGTTATGCAGAAACTTCTTGCATGGGCAGATGTTTTCGCTACAAACTGGCGTCCGAAGGCTCTTGCAAAGAATGGTCTTGATTACGAAACACTTCATGCAAAATACCCACGTCTTATCTGGGCAGCAATCAATGGATTCGGTAACTATGGCCCGGAGAAGGATGATGCCGGATACGATACAGTAGCTTACTGGTCACATTCAGGAATGCAGATCGACCAGTCAGAAGGCGGCGGAGCAGACGGTGCTTCACCTGCAATTCCTTTCTATGGAATCGGTGATAACTCTACAGCTTCCACTCTCGCAGGTGCAATCGGAACAGGCCTTTACCAGAGAGAAAAGACCGGTGAAGGATGCCAGATCTTCGCATCACTTTACGGCCAGGCAGTATGGGCAGCAGGCTGTGACCTTATGTCA
>JAZUFV010000054.1:0-33931 GCA_045640845.1 Lachnospiraceae bacterium | reverse complement strand
ATCATTATTTTAGATGAAGCGACTTCCGCTCTGGATGCAGAAACGGAATTTGAAACCATGAAAGCGATTCGTGCACGCGGCATTACGATGGTAATTATCTCTCACCGTCTCTCCACGATTCGTGACTGCGATGAGATTATCGTTCTGAACAATGGAATCGTAGTTGATCGCGGACGTCACAGCGAGCTTATGGAACGCTGCGGATATTACAAAACAATGATCATCAATGAGTAGAAAAGGGAGAAAAAATGTCTGAGAATATTAATGAACAAATTGAAAAAAGATTATGTGCAGACGAAGATATTTTTTCTGATGCCTTTGTAAACCTCTCTGAGATTATTGCGGGAAATGATTTATCTGATTTTTTCTCACCCAGAACAAGCGCTTCACGTCAGAATGCGATCATTGCCATTCTGGAATTTTATGGCTTTAAAACGATGCCTGATGTTCCGGATACGATTACTGACCCGCTGGACAGCCTGGATTATATTACCCGTCCGTTGGGTATCATGTATCGGGGCGTTTCCCTGAAAGATCAATGGTACAAGAACGCGACCGGCGCGTTCATCGGAATGCTTCAGGACGACAGCGTGGTCGCGCTGATTCCCAAAGCGCACGGCTATATCATGGTTCATTCCCTGACGGGAGAAAAAATCCGTATAACAAAGAAGAATGCAAGTCAGATAAAAACGAATGCGATCTGTTTTTATCCGCCGCTTCCGCAGAAAAAGCTCAGCGTTTGGGATCTTCTTAAGCATGTCTTCAAAAGCCTGATGGTTTCTGATTTTATTAAGATCATTCTCTGTACGCTGGCGATCACTCTTGTTTCTATGATTACCCCCAGGGTAACGCAGTACATTTTCAGCAATGTTGTTTTGCAGCCGTATATTCAACCGTTGATTGCGGTTCTCTTCCTGCTGATTGCCGTTGAGATTTCAAAGTTCTTACTGGATATGTCCAAAACGATCAGCCTTTCAAGTATCAGTATTAAACTGGATGCTTCTGTAAACAGCGCGTTGATGATGCGGGTCCTGAATATGCCGACAGGTTTTTTCAAAGATATTCCTTCCGGCGAACTTTATTCACGGATCAACAGTGCGTCAAGCCTCTGTTCAACGATTCTGAACGTTTTACTTTCAGGCGTGTTGACGGTGATCATGAGCTTTATCTATTTATTCCAGATCTTCCGCTTTACGCCTACGCTTGTAATGCCTTCATTGATTTTCATTCTGATGTCACTTGTTTACTCAGTGATCGTTGTGATCGTGCAATCAAAGATTACAGAAAAAAAGCTGGAAACCAGCGCGGCAGAATCAGGATTTTTGTATTCAACAATTGCAGGAATGCAAAAAATCAAGCTCAGCGGCGCAGAAAGACGTATCTTTGCGCGCTGGGCAGATGTGTACAAGAAGAATGCAGAATACTCCTATAACCCACCGGTAATCATAAAGTATTATTCAACCGTTACTTTGGCAATTACGCTGATCAGCTCCGGTCTGTTATATCTTTTTGCACTGAACGGAAATGTGCAGCCGGCTCAGTATATGGCTTTTATTTCCGCTTACGGACTTTTGAGCGGTGCTTTTACTTCGCTCATTTCATCTATGATGAGTTTTTCCGTTGTCCCTGCAATTATGAAGCTGATCAAACCCATCCTGGAAAGCATACCGGAATCTCAGTCAAAACAAAGAAGTGTTTCAAAATTGACAGGAAAGATCGAAATTTCGGGCGTCAGTTTTCAATATGCGGAAAATATGCCCAAAATCATTGATAATCTTTCTTTGAAAATAAACCCGGGTGAATATGTTGCCATCGTAGGAAAAAGCGGCTGCGGAAAAACCACGTTGTTAAGATTATTGCTTGGCTTTGAGCGGCCTCAAAAAGGCAGCATCAGTTACGATAATCTGGATATTAAATCAATTGAGCCAAAGTCTTTACGAAGCCATATCGGAACAGTTATGCAAAACACCGGCCTGTTCACAGGAACGCTTCGTTCGAATATTACGATCGCTTCACCTTTTGCAACGGATGAAGATGTCTGGCGCGCATGCGAAATGGCCGGAATCGCAGAGGATATCAAAAAACTTCCGATGGGCCTTAACACACTGGTTACAGATAATATCAGCGGAATCTCCGGCGGACAAAAGCAGCGTATCATTATTGCAAGGGCAATTGCTTCTGCTCCCGATATCCTTTTATTTGATGAGGCCACTTCTGCGCTGGATAATTACACGCAGAAAATTGTTGTTGAGTCACTGGCAAAACTGCAGTGCACACGAATTGTTGTTGCGCACAGACTCTCAACTGTACGTGAATGTGATCGGATCGTTATGCTTGAGGAAGGAAGAATCATTGAAGAAGGCACTTACGATGAACTGATCGCTAAAAACGGGAAGTTTAAAGCATTGGTTGCGCGGCAAATGGTGGCAGGTCAATAAAAAGAGGACCGCCGTATCTGGTATAGTGTTTCTGAACAACGCACCAGACGCAGCAACCCCTTTTTGATGAAAAATGATCGTTTTTAAATATCCAGTTCGGTAATTTCGGAAATCAGTTCGCTTTGGCGCTCGTGGAACATCAGCTGATGATCGTGGTCAAAGTACTCATCACAGCCATAGCGGCTGATGAACCTTGATGAGTAGCTGTTGATCGTAAGCTCTGTAACCAGAATGACCATCTCACGGCTGTTGCCTTCACCGTCCATGCCGAACATGATCGCAACAAATTTAAAGAGATTTGAAAGCCTGCTGCCGGAAACGGTGGCCATCTCCTTAAGCGCGGCAACCTTGCCGTTAAATCCGGCTTTGATCTCATCAAATGTTGAGCAGTCTTTTAACTCTGTCAGTATGCTGATGGTACGGTTGATGGTATGCTGGCTGTCCAATGAAAGAGTGGAAGCACGCTTTCCTGTTTCAATCTTCTGCCTGCAGGCCTCAATCTGATTGTCTATGGCAGCTTCAGCGCTCAGGCCGCCGTCCATCTCAGCCTTGCAGGATTTGAGAAGAGGAACCAGCCCGGTAATGGCATCTTCTTCAAAGCATACGCCCTTAAGTTCATTGCAGAGGTTATCAAGAAGAAGTCCCAGAAGGCTCAGGCGCTCATCGGAGCCGGCCTGCTTGGCACGTGTTTTGATATCTCCGTCAAAGTCACCATCAAGAATCTTGTCAACCTGATAGTCAGAGCGGTATTTATTGAAAAGATCGTAATAGATTGCAAAATCTCTTGCAATGCGGGCATTCTGAAGATACTGGATGATAAGTCTTTCGGTAATCTTAAAGCCCCTCTGCTCGTAGATACGGATCATGGCTGAAAGATCCACCCAGCCTCTGGCTGTAACAAAAGTCTTTCCGTCAACTGTAGACTCAATCTTATAGAAATCATCCTTCCTGATATCAAGATAAGTGGTGATTGCAGGATGAACGCCATTGTTTACGGCATATTCTTTCCATGCAGCGTAGTCAGGTTCAATGTCAATCCTCTTAAGACGGTCCCATGTAACAATATCCATTTCACGGACAGAGTTGTTGTACTCAGGCGGGTTTCCGGCGGTTACAACTATCCAGCCGTGAGGAACCTGGTGTTTCCCAAAAGTCTTATACTGCAGAAACTGCAGCATGGCCGGAGCCAGTGTCTCGGAAACGCAGTTGATCTCATCCAGGAAAAGAATTCCTTCCTCAATGCCGGTCTCTGCCATCATGTCATAAACACTGGCAATGATCTCACTCATGGTATACTCGGAAACGCTGTACTCCTTACCGCCATAATTCTTTGTGGTGATATACGGAAGCCCCAGTGCACTCTGTCTTGTATGATGAGACATTGAATAGCTTATAAGACCCACACCGAGATCCTGGGCAATCTGTTCCATAATGGCTGTTTTTCCGATTCCCGGAGGGCCCATAAGGAACAGAGGACGCTGCCTTTCAATAGGAATTTCATATTCACCGAATTCATTTTTGGTGAAATAAGCAAATATGGAATTACGGATTTCTTCTTTTGCTTCTTTAATATTCATGATGTTCTCCTAAAACATTTAAAAATCAAGTGCGTTTTCCAGAGCAGAGAACCTTTGCTCCATCTGCTCTGCCTGTGATATGTGTCTGCCGCTTTCATCCAGAGCCTGCAAAATGGCTTCAGGTTTCCGCACGCGGCTCTGATATTCCAGAAGAAGGGCACTGGCCCCGGCCTTTCCGCTTGCGGCAGCCCTGCCCAGCAGGGTTTCAATATCGTCGGCCGGAATCATCTCGTGCTCTGTCATCCAGCGAAGACACTCTTCATCTTCAAGCATGTTTTCGTAATAATCTGTGACATTCTCCCTGATATGATCGATATAATCTTTTTCTACGGAACCGCTTATCAGGATGCCGGCATTTTCTGCCATTATTATTCCCAGGCAGGCACGGTTGGTTCCAAGCCCCGAAGTGATCGAATCAAAAGGCCTTGTGCTGAAAAACGGAACCACGGTCCGGTCTGCGCTGAAGGCAGGCGGGTCGTTAGGAACCGTGAACCAGTGGATGTCATATTCCATTCCTTCGGGAAGTCTGACCCACATGAGGGATGCGCAGTCGCGGAGAGCTGTTTCACCCATGCTCTCAAATCCATCCGGAAATTCAAGGGAAACCAGCTTGCGGCAGCCCTGAAAGCTCTGTTTGCCCACTTCCTTAAGCTTTTTAGGGAAGTCCAGCTTAATAAGCTCGCTGCATCCGAAAAATGCGCTGTCGGAAATTTTCTCAAGGCTCTCGGGAAGTGAGATGGTATCGAAATTCAGGTTTTCATAAAAGGCGGCTGTGCCTATTTCGGTCACGCCTTCAGGAATGACTATCTCCAGACGTCCGCCCGGGAAGTAGCAGAGACGTTTTTCATCTTTGCTGAAAAGCACGCCGTCAATGTCTTTGAGATAAGGATTTTCAGGAACGACATTTACCCGCATAAGGCGGCTGCATCCTGAAAAAGCGATGTTATTTACTTCTTTCAGCTTCGGGCCGGCATTGACTTCTTTTAATGACATACATCCGAGGAAAACAGCCCTGTCGAGAAACTCAAGAGTTTCAGGAAGGGTGACGGATGTAAGCATGCGGCACATTGAAAATGCGCTCTGACCTATAACGGCCGGACCATTATTGAAGGTTATCTGAGAAAGCCTCGTGCAGTTTGAAAAAGCAAAAGGCCCTATATTTTCAAGGCTTTCGGGAAGAGTCAGTTTTTCAAGCTGCCTGCATGGTGAAAAAGAGCTCCTTGAAAGATTTACCACGCCTTCAGGGAGGGAAAGTTCCCTGATTGCCGTGCTTCCAAAAGCCATTTCGCCTATGCTTCTGAGGCCTGTGCTGAAGTTAACAGTTTCCAGGGAAGAGCAGCTGAAGAAAGCAGATTCCCCTATCTCTTCAAGGCTTTCAGGGAAGGTGACGCTTTTAAGGTTTCTTTTTCCGTAAAACGCTCTGTCTCCGATGGCTTTCACGCCCTCCGGAATGGCAGCCTCCGTGCCGTCTCCTTCATAAGCCGTAAGTATCGAATTTTCAATTACAAAATCTTTTGTGTTCATAAATCTTCCGGTTCCAGTATAAGTCTCATTCCCCATGCCGGGACAGCAGGGGTGGAATAATCATCTTTTGCATATATAAAAGCTGCCTTGAAAGCCGGCATCGTGGCCGGGAAGACAACGTCACAGTCAGTAAAAACAAAGAGCCCGCGAAGGTTTTTAAACGCCCTGCGCCTTTTGAGTTCATTCACTCTGTTGAATACCGCACGTGAGTCCACCTTCTTAAGTCCGTCTTCTCCGTTTACAATAAGATCATCAACCGGTCCGTTGAATGCTTCAAGGTAGGCCGCAAGTTCATCATCATTTGTGATCAGGGACTCTTTTCCGTCAAGGATATGGAGCCTTACTTTTGAAAAGAACGTCTCCGTGGAGCTCAGGACATCCCATGTCTGCTTCACAAAGGATGCGATTTTTACGGGATCGAGCGCGGCAGTTTCTATTGCCAGAACAAAATCTCTTATGCGCATGGAATCTTTGTACTCGGTCGGCTCAATGAGAGGAACCTTTCCGCCTGAAGTCTGCATGCCGTATGAATAGGTGACAAGGTCAAACTCATCAGGGTCAAGCTTCATTCCGTCTCCCTTAACGGCAAATGCGCTTAAGAAAGAGGCGTAATCGGAAAGCTCGCGGTTTACGCTCTTAAGGTTGGTCATCAGGGCTCCGGCTTTTCCGGCCTGCCTTCTTGTGAAAGTTTCCATGTCTATCTGGACACGGCGCGAAACAGTCAGCCATTTCAGTCTTTCAGGTGAGCCTTCAGGTGAGGAAGTCCACATGTGATGGCTGTCGGCGTAGAAAAACGAAGCTATCTGTTCAAAATCATCCGGATCAGGCGGATTTTTTATATAAAACCTGCAGATCTTCTCAGCAGTGAGAAGTCCCACGGTTGATTCAAGTTTTTCAAAGATTTTCATCTGTCTTTGCTGACGCACACAGTCACAGCCTGCCTGGTTCAGTCCGGCAATGGCATATTCAACGGCAATATCGCATGACAGATGCCAGATGGCCGGGTCGGTATCCTCCGGAACAAAGATATGTCCGAAAACACAGTGGAGCACAGCATGAAGATAATCACGGGTGACTCTTGTTTTTTCTTCGCGGTAGCTTATAAGCAGCATGCGGGGGTCATAGATAAGGGAATTCCCATCGGTGGCAAATGAAGCATTTCTTAAAAGCCCCTCGGTAAGAGGAAGCCGTGAAAGAGGGGCGTCAAGAAATCTTAATGAGACCATGAGACTGTCATGTGAGTACATTAAGACTTCATGTGAGACCTGCGATATTTTTTCTGAATTGGCCGAAACCGGCTCGCTTGCTGTCATTTTTTTACTGCTTTTCCTTTAAAACATATCTGCAAATCAAAGAATAAACATAGTTATTATACCACAAAGGTCAATTTCCAAAAAAAGAAATTTAATAGGAAAATGACATAGAAAAAGATGAAGAAAATCACTGTTGGAAGTTTGTAGGATTACTGATATTATCTAAATATACAAAAAGCTCTGGAGGCAACTATGAAAAAGCGGATTATTGCAGGCCTGCTGGCAGTCTTTGCAGCCGTACTTCTCTGCTCATGTTCAGGAGCGGACGGACAAAAGGCAGAAACAGCGGATTACGTTCTGAAAATGGACTATAAAGACGGGTTCAGAATTCTTCAGCTTAACGATATCCATGTCGGCAATAAAGACGACAGGCAGCGTCAGTACGATTTCATCGATCTTACCATAACCGATGCCGATGCCGATCTTATCGTTCTGTGCGGTGATATTTTTACATTTGCCGATCAGGAAACAGCAAAAGATCTTTTCGGATTCATTGACAGCCATGGTATTCCGTGGACAGTCACCTTCGGAAACCATGATGAGCAGTGCTATTTTTCAATAGACTGGCTTACGGATTTCCTGAACAATTACGGATCAAACTGCATGTTTAAGGATATCCAGGCAGATGATGTCTTCGGGAGCTCAAACTTTGCCATTGACCTCATGGAAGACGGAAAAGTTAAGAACCAGGTCATCATGATAGACAGCAACCGTTATAACTACGGCGAATATCTTGGCTATGACTACATCAAGCAGGACCAGATAGACTGGTACGAAAGGCTTGTTGAATATACGGCTGATGAAAACGGAGGAGAAGTGGTTCCTTCTGTCTGCTTCTTCCACATCCCGGTACCTGAATTTCAGGATGCGTGGGATGCAGCCCAGGCGGGCGACCCCGATGCAATTCTTGAATATGGTGAAATGAATGAGGGCTGCAGCTCTCCAAAATATAACAGCGGTTTCTTTGATAAGGTTCTTGAACTGGGTTCAACAAAAGCAATCTGTGTTGCTCATGACCATGTGAACAACAGCCGCATCCTTTATAAGGGAGTATACCTCAGCTACGGAATCAATTCTTCAGACCGCATCTACCGTCTGGATGAAATGATGGGAGGACAGGTGGTTGTCCTTGAATCAGACGGAAGTATCGGATTTGAACCAATCTATCATACCTACGGGGAGGTGGAATAAGATGACACGGAGAAAAGCACTTACCATCCTCATACTGGTCACTGTTATCGGATCATTCATCACGTTCTATGTTTCCAACCTCATCTTCAGCGATGTGGGAAACATGTTCTACGGGGCACATGACTTTTACTTTATTGCCAGCATTCCGGGATTTATGATCGTCCCTGATATTGTTCTGCTGTCAATATTTACCGTTCGCAGATACATTAAGCCTGCACACAGAAAGAAACTGGCGGGGCTGTATTCAATACTGCTTGCCGTATTCAGCCTTATCGGTGCTGCAGCATCGGTACTTACGGGAACAATGATCTACCATTCATTTGTTTCACCTTATCCGTTTCGTGGTTATACACTGATCGCACTGGTATTTCATGTGTGTCTCCTGGTGCTGGGAATCATTCTTCACATCAGGTCTAAGAAGTATCCTGCAGATGTTGCGAAGCAGAAAATGTCATTTAAGTACGTGATCTATACAGCTGTCATAGCCATCCTGGTCTTTCTTTCGTTTAACAGACTGGGCGCACTCCTCTGGATGCCGGTCTATGTGCATTGGAGAACACTTTACATGACATTTCCGTTCTACCTTTCACTGCTCCTGCCGATAATGCTTCTTATAAACAATGTCGGCTTCCTTTTCGGTCTTTTTGACAAGGTATCTTCACGCAGGATATGGAATATCTGTATAATCCTTTTCCTGAATGTGATTTTAGGTGCAGCAACCGTGATGATCGGAACTGCGAATACATCATTTATTTCAGTTATATCTCCGGCACTTGCGCTTGAAAGACTGGCCACATTGCCGGTGGACATTATACTTCAGTTTGGCCTGGTTCTGATATTCGGCGTGCTGTTCCTGGTAGCCTCCCTCAGAAAGGTGCAGAGGCCGGACCGCGCAAAGCATGGCATTTTTTGATATTGGGCAATTAAAAGGAAAAACCGTTTCAGTCATCGGAACCGTAAAGAATGCGGGGAAGACGACTGCTCTTAACGCGCTCATTGATGAACTGCCGGAAGACTTCACCATAGGCCTTACAAGCGTGGGCCGGGACGGCGAGAAAACAGATATAGTCACGTTCACTGATAAACCTGAGGTTTATGTGAAAAAAGGCACACTTGTTGCCACGGCCTCAAAGCTTCTGGCAAGATCGGGCTTCACAAAAGAGATTATCAGAAGCACCGGGTTTTCCACTCCTGTGGGGGATGTATATATGGCAAGGGCACTTTCAGCGGGATATGCACAGATAGGCGGGCCTTCAACGGTTACCCAGCTGGGAAAAGTCCGTGATATGTTTTTTGAGGAAGGTGCGGATGCCGTACTGATTGACGGGGCGGCAGGCAGAAGGTCGCTTGGGGCGGCACAGGTTGCGGATGGTGTTGTGCTGTGCACGGGAGCCGGTTTTTCAAGGGATATGGAAGAGACGGCAGAGTACGCAGCTTTTATTGCAGGTTTTTTTGCACTTCCTACGGAAAGTGAATGTGAGGCTGAGCTTAAAAGAATATATGTAAGCGGCGCAGTACTTGACAGCACACTGGAGGAGCTGACAGCCTCATTAAATGCGGAAAAATCCCCTTGCATGGTGGTTTTTGATGATCCGTCAAAGCTTATGTTCAGTGAGAAAAACTGGAAGCGGCTGTTAAGGTACGACATAAAGCCTGCCCTTAAGGAAAAGCCGGAGCTTCTGGCAATAGCCATAAACCCTGTATCGCCATACGGCTGGCGTTACGACGCGGAGAGCTTTAAAAAGAGGCTCTGTGAAATGACAGATGTGCCGGTATATGATTTCGGAAAGGAGAGCAGATAATGAATATTAAAGACATTCAGGGAAAAACAGGTCTCAGATATGTTCTTGATAAGCTTGAGATACTGACTCCTTTCGGAAATGATCTGATAAAAAACCTGAAGTTTTATGAAGATGAGGCCTCTCTTAAGGCTGAGCTTTCACGAATAAGTTTTATAAGGGAAAATCCGTTCCCGAAAGATAAAGAGAACAGTCTGAAAAGAGAATTCATGAAGCTTAAGGATCTGAGGGCAAGCTTTGCAAGAATCGCAAACGGGACCCGCCTTACACTTGATGAACTCTTTGAGGTGAAGGGCTTTCTGATGGCTCTTGGCAGCATATATGATATCTTTGGCGGCAAAACGGGGATAGAAGGCATTGAATTTGCCGATATAACAAAAGCCCTGGATATCCTTGATCCGCAAAAGGAGAGAAAACGCACTTTTGCAATCCCTGACAGCGCATCGGAAAAGCTGACGGAAATCAGGAAAGAAAAGAGAAAGGCAGAAAAAGAACTTTTCTCAGACAGGACATCAGCCGCGCTGAGAGCAAAGTGGGACAGTATCTGCGCAGATGAGGACACGGAAGAAAAAAAGATATGCGCGGCCTTAAGCTTAAGCCTGCAGCCGTTTGCGGGAGATATAATCAGAAATGCGGAAACCGCAGGAAAACTGGACCTGCTTCTTGCCAAGGCAAAGCTTGAAGGCACGGTGGTCCCGGAAATCACAGGAGACGGGGTTGCTTTTTCGGAAATGACAGATCCTGAGATCAAAGCAGCTGTGGAAGCAAAAGGGCACGATTTTATCCCTGTAAGTCTTGCGGCAAAAAGAGGAACAACAGCCATAACGGGAGCCAATATGGGAGGAAAGTCGGTTGCACTGAAGACGCTGGCTCTGAACGTATGTCTTGCCATGACAGGATTTCCGGTATTTGCAGCAGAAGCATCGCTCCCGCTTATTCCCGATGTAAACCTGATATATGAGGACTTTGAAAGATCATCTGTCGGACTCAGCTCATTTGCCGGGGAGATGGTTAAGATAAAAGACGGAATTGATGCACTGAAGAGCAATTCTCTTCTGCTTCTTGATGAGCCTGCCCGCGGGACAAACCCTCAGGAAGGGGCTGCCATCGTAAAGGCACTTGCTGAGTTCTTTAAGGACTCGGATGCATTTATTGTCATTACGACCCACTTTGACGGTGTGGCAAATCTGGCAGCGGGCCATTACAGGATCAAAAACTATGCCCTGCAGGAGGCAGATCCGGATGACCCTATCCCGAAGGAAGCAGTGGATATATGCAGAAAACTTGGTTTTTCGGAACCGCTTGTGGAATTCATGAGAAAAAATCTCGGAAATTTCTGACAATTGCTTAAAACCCCGTTGCCAACTGCACGGGGTTTTTGATATACTCTCATCAAGTAAATATGTCAATAGAGGCGCGGTGATTATGGTAGCTTGAAAAGCGAAGGGAATTGCCGCCGAAGGTGTAAAAGCCTGGGCACAGGGAAGTACATGGCTCTGTGACTGTCGTATCTTTATTACGAAGCGCTATTGCTAAGTTTTTTAACTTTGCAAGAGCGTTCTTTTTTTTGAACGCTTTGTAAGTTGCCCTTTTTCAGGGAGACTTGCAGGGCTTTTTTGCTAAAAAGGGCGCATTGCATCATCAAAGGAGGAGAATATGGAAAAAATCAGTTCATTGATCAGGCTGAGAATGGGCGCAGAAGATGCTCATTACGGCGGAAACTTAGTTGATGGGGCTCATATGGTCCATCTTTTCGGTGATGTGGCAACAGAGCTGCTCATCAAGTGCGACGGAGATGAAGGTCTCTTCTGTGCATACGACAAGGTGGAATTCCTTGCTCCTGTATATGCGGGCGATTACATCGAAGCATACGGCGAGATTGAAAAAATAGGAAACACATCAAGAACAATGTGGTTTGAGGCAAGAAAAGTGGCAGTTGCCCGTCCGGACATTTCTCCGAGCGCAGCTGACTTCCTTGAGGAGCCTGTTATTGTTTGCCGTGCGCACGGAACATGTGTAACACCTAAGGACTGCCAGAGAATAGAACACTGAAATACGGAGGAATTTCCATGGACAAGCTTATAATTACAGCCGCCATCTGCGGAGCTGAAGTTACAAAAGCCCAGAACGAATTCGTGCCTTATACCGTTCAGGAAATGGTGGCAGAGGCAAAAAGGTCTTATGATGCAGGCGCTGCCATCCTTCATATCCATGTACGCGAAGATGACGGCACTCCTACACAGGACAGGGAAAGGTTCCGCGTTGTAATGGACGCCATCCGTGAAGAACTTCCGGATGTTATCATGATCCCTTCAACAGGCGGAGCAGTCGGAATGAGCCCTGAAGAGCGTCTTCAGGCCACAGAGCTTTTCCCTGAAATGGCCACTCTTGACTGCGGCACATGCAATTTCGGCGACGATATTTTTGATAACTCAATGCCGACAATGCGTGCCTTCGGAAAAAGAATGCTTGAAAACAAAATCAAGCCGGAATACGAATGCTTTGAACTGGGACACCTTGATACGGTCCTTAAAATGGCCGCAAAAGGCGAGGTGCCGGGAGCACCTATGCAGTTCAACTTTGTGCTGAATGTACCGGGGTGCACGCCTTTTACAGTCGGCAATTTAAGCTGGCTTGTTAATTCCATTCCTGCAGGCTCCACATGGACGGGCACAGGCGTAGGACGCGCAGCCTTCACCATGGCAGCAGCCACAATAGTTATGGGCGGAAATGTAAGAGTCGGTTTTGAAGATAATATCTATCTTGGCAAAGGTATTAAGGCCAAGTCTAACGGCGAACTGGTAGAGAAAGTGGTAAGGATCAGCCGCGAGCTGGGCAGAGAAATTGCAGATCCTGCCGAAGCAAGAGAAATCTTAAGCCTTCCTGTACCGGCATGGCTTAAATAAACATAATAAAAAGGAGAACATATCATGAGTGAAAAAGGTAATAAGTACGGAACACACAGAGTTATAGAGCCTAAGGGAGTTCTTACCCAGGCAGCATGGAAGATAGATAACGATATGAGCAAGCATTATTCAAACGAGATCATCGTGGATGTTGCTTCCCTCAACATTGATTCAGCATCTTTCACACAGATTTCCGAAGCCTGCGGCGGAGATGTTGAGAAGATCGGCGAAATGATCAAGGGCATCGTTGCTGAGCGCGGAAAACAGCAGAATCCTGTTACCGGTTCAGGCGGAATGTTCATCGGAACAGTTTCATATATCGGAGAGGACCTTGCTGACAGAGACCTTAAAGTAGGCGACAAAATCGCTTCACTGGTTTCACTTTCTCTTACACCGCTTCGCATTGATGAGATCATTGCCATCCATCCTGAGATCGACCGAGTTGACATTAAGGGACAGGCAGTTCTTTTTGAGACAGGTCTTTATGCAAAGCTTCCTGATGATATGAGTGAAGCTCTTGCACTTGCAGCACTTGATGTTGCCGGCGCTCCTGCACAGGCAAGAAAGCTCCCTAAGGAAGGAGACAGCGTTCTTATTCTCGGTGCTAACGGAAAATCAGGCGTTCTCTGCGCATGGGAAGCAATGAAGAAGGTTGGCCCTAACGGCAAAGTTGTGGGTGTTGTAAGAAATCCTAAGCAGGTTGAAGGCCTTAAAGCTCTCGGCGTTTACACAGATATCGTTGTTGCTGACTGCACAAAGCCTGTTGATGTTCTTGAAGCTGCCCTGGCCGCAAACAACGGTAAAGAGTATGACATTTCCATCTGCTGCGTAAATATTGAAAGCTGTGAGATGAGTGCCATCCTTCCGGTTCACGATGACGGCCTTGTTTATTTCTTCTCAATGGCTACATCATTCACCAAGGCTGCTCTTGGCGCTGAAGGCTGCGGAAAAGACGTTACCATGATCGTAGGCAACGGTTACACAAAGAACCATGCCGAGATCACTCTTGATGTTCTCCGTGAGAATGACAAGATCCGTGAGCTCTTTGACCAGAAATACGTTTAATTATTAAATACAGGTTTTGCTTCCGTTGCGGACTTTATCGCCGAAAAAAACCTCCGCAACGGACCCAAGAAGCCTCCGCTCAACTTGCCCTAATGCGCTCGCATCGCTCAGGCTCGCGCACAAGGGCAACTAGCGCTGAGTCTAGTTGGGATCCTAAAAGCGCTCCGTTTATTGTTTTTTTCAGCGATAAGCGTCCTCACTCGCGCAAAACCTTCATATGACTACTTGAATTTATTTTGGGGAGGAATACTTATGAAAACTAAAAACGGTTTATTTGCAGATGTTCCGGAAGAACTCTGGAATGACTGGCACTGGCAGGTAAAGAACCGTGCAACAACGGTTGAAGACCTCATAAAATACGGAATAAAACTCAGCGAAGACGAGGTACAGGGGATTAAGGATACACTTGGTAAGCTGAGAATGGCAGTTACGCCGTATTACCTTTCTCTTATTGACCTGGATGATCCTTATGATCCTATCAGAAAACAGGCCATCCCGACAGAAAAGGAACTTTACGTTGCGCCATACGAGGATGAAGATCCTCTTCATGAGGACGTTGACAGCCCATGCCCGGGACTTACACACAGATATCCTGACAGAGTGCTTCTGCTTATCACGGACAAGTGCTCAATGTACTGCCGTCACTGCACGCGCCGTCGTTTTGCAGGCCAGAATGACGCATCCATCGACTGGGATCAGATTGAGACATGCATAGATTATGTAAGAAATCATTCGGAAGTAAGGGACGTTCTTCTTTCAGGAGGCGACTGCCTTATGGTTTCAGATGATGTTCTTGAAAAGATAATATCTGAACTCAGAGCCATCCATCATGTGGAAATAGTCCGCCTCGGTTCAAGAACTCCTGTTGTATGCCCTCAGAGGATCACACCGGAGCTCTGCAATATGCTTAAAAAATATCATCCGATATGGCTCAATACTCATTTCAATCATCCGAATGAGATCACTGAGGAAGCTGCAAAGGCATGTGAAATGCTGGCAGATGCAGGAATCCCTCTGGGAAATCAGAGCGTCCTTCTTGCAGGCGTTAATGATTGTGTTCATGTAATGCGCAAACTGGTAAATGCTCTCGTTAAGATAAGAGTAAGGCCTTACTATCTTTACTGCTGCGATCCTTCAATAGGACTTTCACATTTCCGTACGCCGGTATCAAAGGGCGTTGAAATCATTGAAGGCCTTCGAGGACATACATCCGGTTTCTGCATCCCTACATTTGTTGTTGATGCACCGGGCGGCGGCGGAAAGACTCCTGTTATGCCTGATTACGTTGTGTCACGTGCTCCGCACAAGGTTGTGCTCAGAAACTTCGAGGGCGTTATCACAACATATACCGAACCGATAGACTACAAAGAAGACTGTCATTGTCCGATCTGCACAGGCAAGGAAAAACTTGCAAATCCGCTTACAGGTGTTGCCGAGCTTCTTAACGGACCGGCACAGAAGTATCTTGAGCCTGATAAGATGTTAAGAAGAGACAGAAAATTACAGAGAGAATCGGAGGCAAAAGCATGAGCAAAATCGGACTCGATCTTGAGCTTGTAAAACAGGCAAGAGAATCTGCGGGCCATATTGCAGATGACATTCAGAATTTTGTTGACGCTAATACGACCGTAACTGTTGAGCGTACAGTATGCAGGCTTCTCGGAATTGACGGAGTCAATGATGTTGAAGTTCCTATGCCGAACGTGGTTGTGGACCATCTGAAGGAAAAGAACCTTCTTGGTAAGGGCGCAGCTTACTGGATAGGAAATGCTGTATGCGCCACAGGGCTTGATCCTCAGAGCATTGCGGAAGGAATCGCAAAGGGTGAGATTGATCTTTCAGCATTCACCATCTATCCGGATGAAGAGATCAGGGCAGCCATCACACCGGCGGCAAGAAAGACATGTGATCTCATCCGTTCAAACCGTGCAAAGAGGGAAGAAATTCTTGAGTCATACGGCGGAGATAAAAAAGGCCCGTATATTTATCTTATTGTGGCAACAGGAAACATCTACGAAGACGTGACCCAGGCAAAGGCAGCAGCACGCCAGGGCGCAGATGTTGTGGCTGTTATAAGAACCACAGGCCAGAGCCTTCTTGACTACGTTCCTTACGGTGCGACAACCGAAGGCTTCGGCGGAACATATGCTACTCAGGAGAACTTCCGCATCATGCGAAAGGCTCTTGATGAGGTCGGCGAGGAACAGCATCGTTACATACGCCTGTGCAATTACTGCTCAGGACTCTGCATGCCTGAAATTGCGGCAATGGGCGCAATGGAAAGGCTTGATATGATGCTTAACGATGCCCTTTACGGTATTCTGTTCAGGGACATCAACATGAAGCGTACCCTCTGTGACCAGTTCTTCTCAAGGCTGATCAATTCATATGCAGGCATCATCATCAACACCGGTGAGGACAACTACCTGACAACAGACGATGCTTATCTTGCTGCACATACAGTGCTTGCAAGCCAGTTTATCAATGAACAGTTTGCTTTCAGGGCACATCTTCCTGCAAATCAGATGGGTCTCGGACATGCTTTTGAGATGGATCCGGGCCTTAAGGACGGCTTCCTTTATGAGCTGGCCCAGGCACAGCAGGCAAGAGAGATATTCCCTGAGGCTCCGCTTAAGTATATGCCGCCTACAAAATTTATGACGGGCGATATATTCCGCGGAAACGTTCAGGATGCTCTCTTCAATATGGTTACCATAATGACCGGACAGAAGATACACCTTCTGGGAATGATGACAGAAGCCATTCATACACCTTTCATGTCTGACCGCGCGGTTGCCATTGAAAATGCCGAATACATCTTCAGGACCATGGCTGACCTTGGTGACGAGATTGAATTTAAAGAAGACGGAATAATCCGGAGCAGGGCAAAGGAAGTACTTGAAAAAGCAGCAGACCTGCTGAAAGAAATTGAAAAGGCCGGACTCTTTGCCACACTTGAAGAGGGCAAGTTTGCCGATATCAAGCGTCCTCGTGACGGAGGCAAAGGCTTCGACGGTGTTTTTGAGAAGCAGGAGGGCTATTACAACCCATTCATCGAAATGATGATCAACGATCTTGAAGGAGGGGCGATTGTATGAGCGGCGGATTATATAATCTTCACAGGGAAAAACTGGATACAACCCTTGACCTTAAGGCAATCAAACCTTACGGCGATACCATGAATGACGGAAAGACGCAGGTTTCCTTTACTCTTCCTGTTCCATTAGGAGATGAGGCGACAGAAGCTGCAAAGCAGCTGGCAGAGAAAATGGGACTGGCAGATCCTAATGTTGCCATTTCAAAGAAGCTTGACGATAACTTCACATTCTTTGTGGTTTACGGAAGCTGCGTACACACCATCGATTATGAGGACATCCATGTTGAAAAGGTTGAAGAGCCTACAATGGAAATGGATGAGATCAATCAGTATATCAAGGATAACATCGGAAGAAAGATCGTTATTGTCGGCGCGTCAACAGGAACAGATGCCCATACTGTGGGCATTGACGCCATTATGAACCGCAAAGGTTTTGCAGGCCATTACGGACTTGAGCGTTATGAAATGATCGAAGCTGTGAACCTGGGAGCGCAGGTGCTTAATGAGGATTTCGTAAAGAAGGCAGTAGAGCTTAACGCTGATGCACTTCTGATAAGCCAGACGGTTACCCAGAAGGATATCCACATACAAAACCTTACGGAACTGATTGAGATACTTGAGGCAGAAGGCCTCAGAGACAGATTCATAGTCTGCTGCGGCGGCTCACGCGTAACCCATGAGCTGGCAAAGGAGCTGGGATATGATGCCGGCTTTGGCGCAGGCAAGTTTGCCGAGGACAATGCAACATTCATCGTGACCGAGATGGTCAAGAGAAAAATGAAGTAGGGTCACTTAAGGCGTTCTATAATGTAATCATAAGCTCCGGGTGTGTGAGGGATCATGCAGCCGGAGCAGTCTTTTATTCCGTTTTTCAGGATTTTGAAGTTTCCTCCGCACTCTGTGCCCTTGGAATAAAGAGGACAGTAGCAGAAAAGGCAGTTAAAGTCATCTGCATTTTTTGTCTTGTGGCAAGGGAAGTATTCACAATCTTTATTGGAGAAGAAACGGGAACAGTTTTTCATTTCATTTTCCTTCCGTCAGCTTATCAGGATTTTACCCCCAAATGATATATTATTTACATGCTGCGGTCAATCCGGTGTGAGTTAAATGTGCATTATGACGGCAAGAAAAACATTCACTTTTAAAGGCAAACGTTGTATAATACCCTATTAATAAATATTTTTGGAGTTAATAATTATGGCTAAACATGTAGAATTAAAACAAGCATGGTGCAAAGGCTGCGGCATATGTGTTTCATTCTGCCCGAAGGGTGTTCTGAAACTCGAGGCAGGCAAAGTGGCTTTTGCAAATCCGGAAAACTGTATCAAATGCGGACTCTGTGAATCATTCTGTCCGGATTTTGCGGTTTACCTTGTTGAGGAAGGAGGGGACAAATAATGGCTAAAAAGAAATTAGTGCTTATGCAGGGTAATGAGGCCTGCACACGCGGAGCTATTGCTGCAGGAATGCGTTTCTATGCCGGTTATCCTATCACCCCTTCAACGGAAATAGCCGAGATGAGTTCTGTTCTTCTCCCGCAGGTTGGGGGAACCTTTATACAGATGGAAGATGAAATATCCAGTATGGCTGCGATCATCGGTGCAGAAACTGTGGGAGTTAAGGCAATGACTGCAACAAGCGGCCCGGGATTTTCACTTATGCAGGAAAATATCGGTTATGCATCAATGACCGAGATTCCTTGCGTTGTTGTTGATGTACAGAGAGCCGGCCCTTCCACAGGTCTGGCAACATCACCTGCCCAGGCAGATGTTATGCAGGCTCGTTGGGGAACCCACGGTGATCATCCGGTTATCGCAATTTCCCCTTCATCTGTTCAGGAAACGTATGAAATGGCCATCCGCGCATTCAACCTTTCAGAAAAGTACCGCGTTCCTGTAGTATATCTTATGGACGAGATGGTAGGCCATCTGCGTGAGGGTGTTATCATTCCTGATAAGAGTGAAATTGAGATAGTAGACCGCAAGCTGCCTGATAAGAAAGATAAAAACTGGCAGCCGTATGAAGCAGATCCTGAGACTCTTGTACCGGTCATTCCTCCTTTCGGACAGGGTTGGAAATACCATATCACAGGTCTTACACATAATGAAAAAGGTTATCCTATCGGCGCAGGCGGAGAGGCAGCAGGCAACCTGACCAGACGTCTCATGAAGAAGCTTGAAGTTAACAGGGATGACATTATTGATTTTGAAACAGTTAACTGCGATGATGCCGAGCTTATCATTGTCTGCTATGGCGGCACAGCACGTGCGGCAGCAAAGGCGGTCAAGGATGCCCGCGCTAAGGGACAGAAAGTAGGCATGTTCCGTGCAAAGACCATCTGGCCGTTTGCGGATAAGGAACTGGATAAAATCGCAAAAGATAAAAAGGTGCTCGTGATAGAGCATAATTACGGACAGCTGCTGCTTGAGATCCAGCGTTCCGTAAGGTCGGCAAAGGATATCATTTTCCAGGGCTGTGTAAACGGAACCCCGATTATGCCGGCAGATATTTCAGCAAAGATAGAGGAGGTGCTTTAATATGTCAAACGCTACAGTTGAAAAATACTTACGTGACGGCATGATGCCTCACATCTGGTGTCCGGGCTGCGGAAACGGAATCGTAATGCATGATATCATTACAGCCATCGACCGCAACGAGCTTGACCCTGAAAATGTTGTTATAGTATCGGGAATCGGCTGCTCAAGCCGTGCTTCCGGTTATATGAATTTCAATACTATCCATACAACCCACGGACGTGCCATTGCCGTTGCCACAGGCATAAAGCTTTCACGCCCTGATCTGAAGGTTATAGTTATCACCGGTGACGGAGATTCCGTTGCCATAGGCGGAAACCATTTTATACATGCAGCACGCCGTAATATCGACCTTACTGTTATTGTTTTCAACAACAGTATTTACGGAATGACAGGCGGACAGTATTCACCTACAACTCCTCGCGGAGAGCTTGGAACAACAGCTCCTTACGGCTCCATCGACCAGGATTTTGACATCTGCAAGCTTGCCATTGCAGCAGGCGCAACATTTGTTGCAAGAGGAACCACCTTCCATGTTGCAAAGACAACAAAGCTTATCGAGAGGGGCATCAAGCATAGAGGATTTGCGGTAATTGACTGCGTTACCCAGTGTCCTACATACTACGGCAGAAAGAACCATAAAGGAGATGCCGTAGAAATGATGAAGTGGATGCAGGCAAATTCGCTTAACTATGATCAGGCTGAAGCTCTGGTTGATCCGGAAGAGATGAAGGGCAAGATAGTTTACGGCCTTATGTATCATAACAACCGTCCGGAATACTGTGCACAGTATGCAGAACTTCAGGAACGCGCAAAGAAGGAGGCAGAATAATATGGCAGATCTTGATATTCGTATTGCAGGTTCAGGCGGACAGGGTGTCATTCTCTGCTCCATAATTCTTGCAGATGCAGCTCTTGAAACCGGAAAGTATTCTGCCCAGTCCCAGTCTTACGGACCGGAGGCACGCGGAGGCACATGTAGGGCAGAGGTTGTTGTAAGTGATGCCCCTATTGATTTTCCTAAGGTTGAAAACAGCGATTTTCTTCTTGCACTCACACAGCCGGCTCTTGAAAAATACATGGCGTCTTCAAAGAAGGGCAGCGTGATCATGTATGATGATTCACTTACCCCTCCTGAAAGTCCTGACTTTACTTTTGTGGCTGCACCTATTCTTTCAACAGCTGTCGATGTGCTGAAAAAGCCTATGGTTGCCAACATCGTTGCCTGTGCCGTTGTCAACAATTATCTGGGAATAGCAGATATGGAAACTCTTGAGGCAGCAACTTTGAAAAATGTTCCGAAGGGAACAGAAGACATCAACCGCGCTGCTCTTATCTTCGGCGCAAAGATCGTACTTAAATAGATTAGTCTGTTAAAAAAGGCTCTCCCTTTCTGGGAGAGCTTTTTTATGTGTATTGTCTGGTTATAAATTATTCTTCGGTTTCGGCACGCTTCTTATTTTTCTTTTTAACGCTTACCACGATGATAATGATTATTGCTGCATTGATTGCCAGGATGAATAAGAGCCACAGCCATGCGCCGGCAAACCAGACAGCGATATCTCCCATGGCTTCTCCGAAGCCTGCAAGTCCTTCTGTGAAGGATTTTGCAATACGCTCGCCGAATGTCTTTGGTGCCTCATTCGGTTTTACTGAATAAACTTCCTCAAGGCTGATGGAAACGGTTGAGTACTCAATGCGTGAATCGTAATTGTTCAGAGCACCCTGAAGACTGTCAACCACCCACTCCGTCTCCGAGATGGAACTTTCAATAGTAATGATATCTTCCAGGTTTTCAGCTTCCGCAAGAAGCTGGTTGAGGCGTTTCAGCTTTGTTTTTGCCGTGGTGAGGCGGGATTCAATATCATAGTAATCCTCAGATACATCTTCAGCATTTTCATTTTTTGTTATAACGGTTGCGGTGCCTGATATATCCTCAAGGAAACTGCCGTACTGTGCAACCGGAATGCGGATGTCCATGGAGGCGGTTCTGTATGAGCCGTTGTGGTTTGAAAGCGATCTGTTCTGGAAATATCCTCCGCAGCGTTTGACCAGATCTTCTATTGCGGAATAGCTCTTATCAAATTCTGTTGACTCGAGGTTTATGTATGCGGTGTAGATGATCTTTGCGTTTACGTCTGCAACTGATTCCATTGTGCCGCCCGCACCTTCGGTCGCCGGAACTTCCAATGCTCCGCCTGAACCATTTTCATATGCGGCTTCTTCATAAAGAGCTCCGCCGTTAGCCTGATAGGCAGGAGCATAATACTCTTCTTCTTTTACATAATTGTAGCTCGCTCCGGCACCGTCAAATGCTCCGGCTGCTCCGAGACCCAGCAATGTGATTCCCGTAACCAGGACTGCGCTGGCTGCAATGGCAACTGCCCGCCATGCCTTCAGGCCGGCTGATGTCTTATGTGCAGGCTGTTTTGCCTTTGGAGCAGCAGCGGCTGCCTCCTCTATATATTTATCGTCAACATTTGTAAGGCTTTCTGAAAATTCTTTTGCTTTCACAGTACAAATCCCCTTTCTTTAAGATATTCTCGTAAGGCTTTTCTGATACGGACCAGACGGACGGAAACATTCTTTTCCGAGATGCCGGTCAGGGCGGCGATGGAAGAGTAGGAATCGGAAAAATAGTATCTGCGCATGAATACTATTCTGTCTGTCTCCGCGAGTGAACCGAAGTATTCATCAAGGGCTTCGGTAAGCCTTTCGCCTTCGGATTCTTCTTCAACGGAATTTCCCGATGCCACGATTTCTTCAATTTCATCAAGTACCGCATCATAATAGCTGTTCCGCTTTTCGGCCGTATTGAACTCATATTTTTTGAGGGCCTGATTGCGGGCAATCCTGCATACATAGGCTATAAGGGATTCAGGATTTTTTGGCGGTATGGTGTTCCAGACGCCCAGATAAGTATCGTTTACACACTCTTCTGCATCGGCTTGATTGTTCAGCACATTCATTGCCACTTTGTTCAGCAGCTTGCCATACTTTTCGCTGAGGGCGGTAATGGCTGCTTCTGATCTTTCAAAGAACAGGCTGATGATATTTTTATCTTCCATGCTTTGTACCTCCGTCTCAACTATATACTACGGAATGTTTTCTGAAAACTACAAAAATTCTAAAAATTTTTTGTTAATGTGCCGCCCTCCCTGAATTTGCTTTTTGCATTCGCCTCTTTGGGCCGTGTGCTCAGGGTTTTGCAGCCGCCCGATCGTTCCTCGTGATATGCGCCTGCTTGAATAAATTTTCCGACTATGCAGCGAGCGTTCCTCTCAAATTTAGAAATCTCCACTGGAAAGAATGGGAAGAACGGAGGCGAAGCGGAATCGGAGGCAAAATTTATTCCAAGCTTGCGCATATAAAAAGGGAGGGCGGCAGCAAAAACTATGGCGCAAGACTCGGTAAAGGCGAATTCCGGTGTTTTTTGGTGCAGGGATATTGCGTTTGGCGGGTACAGTCCTTCTTCGTAGTGCAGGGATATTGCGATTGTCGGGTACATTTTTAAGTAATCTAATGGAAAAAGTACCCGTCAATCGAAAAAAGTATGCACTTAGACAGGATTAGGTACCCGACAAACGAAATAAGTCTGCACTTGAGTTGAATCTGGTACCCGACAATCGAAAGAAGTGTGCACTTGTGTAGGAGCAGGTACCCGACAATCGAAAGAAGTGCGCACTTGGGCACGCGCATATAAAAAGGGAGGGCGGCAGCAAAAACTATGGCACACGGCCGATAAAGGCAAAGGCCGGGGTTTTTCAGTGCAGGGATATTGCAATCGACGGGGTGCAAAAAGGCGCCCGCGGAGGGCGCCTTTAAGTGTATCTGTTGTTTGTCAGTTTTCTGACAGTTTTCGGCTGAATATGCCGGATTATTATTTAACAAGTGCAAGAGTTTCTCTTGCGATCATAAGTTCCTCGTTTGTAGCAACTTTGAGAACCTTAACCTTGGAATCAGCAGTTGAAATGATAACTTCATCATCTCTCTTGGCATTCTGTGCAGGGTCGATCTCAACGCCGAGGAAACCAAGTGACTTGCATACGTTTTCACGTACAGATGCGTCATTCTCACCAACACCTGCTGTGAAGACGATAGCGTCAACACCGTTCATAACAGCTGCATAAGCGCCTACATAAGAGATTACTCTGTGAATGAATCCGTTGTAAGCTGCTGCTGCCTGCTTGTTGCCTTCTTCCATAGCGCTGTCAATATCACGGAAGTCTGAAGAAATTCCGGAAAGACCCAGCATACCGCTCTTCTTGTTAAGAACGTTCATAACGCCTGCAAGGTCAAGGCTTTCTTTCTTTGCGATATATTCCATAGCGCCCGGATCGATCTCGCCTGAACGTGTGCCCATGATAAGGCCCATAAGAGGTGTAAGACCCATTGATGTCTCAACAGACTTTCCGCCGTCAACTGCGCAGATGGATGCACCGTTTCCGAGGTGGCATACGATAGTCTTAAGCTCACTGTAATCTTTTCCTAAGATCTCAGCAACTCTCTTTGAAACGTATGAGTGAGATGTTCCGTGGAAGCCGTACTTTCTTACGCCGTATTTTGTGTAGTATTCATAAGGAACGCCGTAAAGGAAAGCTTCCTCAGGCATTGTCTGATGGAATGCTGTATCAAATACTGCTACCATAGGTACACCAGGCATAAGTTCCTTGCATGCGTTGATACCGATGATGTTTGCAGGATTGTGAAGAGGTGCAAGGTCGTTGCATGCCTCGATAGCTGCGATAACTTCGTCATCGATAACTACTGATGAAGCAAATTTTTCTCCGCCGTGAACTACTCTGTGACCTACAGCACCGATCTCTTTAAGAGATGCGATAACGCCGTTTTCTGCGTCTGTAAGAGCAGCGATAACTTTCTCAACAGCCTTTGTATGATCAGGCATATCATAATGTTCCTTCTGCTTGTCGCAGCCGGCCTTCTGATATGTGAAGTCTCCGTCAATACCGATACGTTCGCAGAGTCCCTTTGCAAGAACGGCCTCTGTATCGGAATCTATAAGCTGATATTTAAGGGATGAGCTTCCGCAGTTGATAACCAATATCTTCATAATATTTTCTCCTTGTTAAAATTAAATATCTTATGCAGCCGGAGGATATGCTCCCGCGTATTTTGCAATCTGCAGAAAACCGTTAAGAAGCTGCGAGGACCGCTATTATCGGAAGCCCGGCGCGGTCGTGCGAACAGCCGGGAACTGCGCCGTTTGGGCTTACGTCATTAGGCGGTCCGCAGAAGCTTTAGGTTTTCGAAGCCGCAAAATATGCGGTGTGCATATCCGATGGCTGCTGAATCCTATTTATTATTTTGCCATCTGAGCCTGAACAGCGGTGATAGCTACGGTACCTACGATATCATCAGCGAAGCATCCGCGTGAAAGGTCATTGACAGGAAGTGAAAGACCCTGAAGAACAGGACCGTAAGCTTCTGCCTTTGCAAGTCTCTGAACCAGCTTGTAGCCGATGTTTCCTGCTTCGAGGCAAGGGAATACCAGAGTGTTGGCATGTCCTGCAACAGCACTGCCCGGAGCCTTTGATGCACCAACTGAAGGAACGATGGCAGCGTCAAGCTGAAGCTCACCGTCGATCTCATACTGAGGATATCTTTCCTGAGCCTTTGCTACAGCATCAGTAACCATATCGATTCTCTCATGCTTTGCAGAACCCTTTGATGAGAATGAAAGCATTGCAACCTTTGCCTTTGCTCCTGCGAAAGATTCGAAAGATTCAGCTGAAAGGCCTGCAACCTCAGCGAGTTTGTCAGCATCTGTATCAGGGCTTACTGCGCAGTCAGCGAACAGGAAAAGTCCGTTCTCGCCGTATTCGCAGTTAGGAACGTCCATAATGAAGAAGCCTGAAACGCCTGAGATACCCGGTTTGCACTTAAGCAGCTGAAGAGCCGGACGGATGGTGTTTCCCGTTGAATGGCATGCGCCTGAAACTGCGCCGTCAGCATCTCCGCACTTGCACATAAGGCATGCATAGTACATATAATCCTTTTCCATCTGTTCCTTTGCACTTTCAGGAGTAACACCCTTTGCGCCCCTCAGCTCAACAAACTTATCGATATACTTCTGCTTGTTAGGATCATTGAAAGGATCAACGATGGTTGCACCGGTAAGGTCATATCCTGCTCCGTTTGCAGCAATCTCTTCAGGTGTTCCGATAATTACAAGGTTTGCGATGCCGAGTTTAAGGATCTTCTCAGCAGCTTCATAGGTTCTCTTGTCCATTGACTCAGGCAGAACGATGGTCTTTTTGTCAGCCTTAGCCTGTTCGAAAATTTTCTCAATAAACTTCATAAGCCATTCCTCTTTTTATTCTTGATTTTTCAATTTTTATTTCGTCGGAGTCAAAACTTCCACAACTAATTATTATAGAAAATTCGGCTTCGAAAAACAAGTTTAGTATGTGTATTTTATCCTGTTAATCTATTCTTACCTGCTCCTCGTAAGGTGTCTTAAGGTCAACACCGAACTTGTTCATGCAGACCATTCTGTAAAGCATATCCGCTTTGATCGTCTGTGAGATCATATCAGGGCCTTCCTGTCCCTGCGGAACGTAATCAGCAAGCTTTGTTACCATCTGGATGCGGCCGTTTTTCTTGATTTCCGAAAGCAGCGGTTCGGCTGATTTCTTAAAGCCAAGCACCTTCACGGCTTTGAGGGCATCCTCATTATACAGCCTTTGCATATCGCTTTCCCTGATATCAAGCGTTATATGCATAAGCGCCCTGCCGACAGTGGCCTTGTTCATGCTCTTGCAGTTTACAAGTTCGCGGAACTGGTTAAAGTCACGGAACTCGTTTCTCATGTTAAGCATTCTGTTTGCAAGGTCTTCACCAACGCCAAAGTACTTCGAGATATCCAGGGTGGTTTCAGCCTCGATTAGCTTTGCTCCCAGTATGCTTGAAAAATCATCCCTGAATACCGGGAAAGTCTCAAGATACTTATCCATCAGGATATCAAAAACCTTTTCAGGAAGCATTGATGCAAGCGATGTCATCTCATATTTGTTATAAATTGCATTCCTTATGGATGTTGCGGAAGAAAAACCTTCTGAAAGCGTGCTGTCATTATGTGCAGAAAGCATGCGTGCAACAGGCTCGGGCTTTATGTTGCTTCCAAGCCTCTTTATTGCTTTCATATACTCAACGCCCAGGATGTTGTTTGAGGTCTCCATGACTTTTTCATAGTCTTCACCCAGCGTCTTCCCCACTGCCTGAGCAACCGCTGCTGCGTTTGAAAGGCCTCTCTTCATTCCGTTTCTGACAAGTTCCTTAAATTCTTCCGTCTCGTTCAGGAGGAGATCGGCTATCGTTTCAAAGTATTCAACTATGTCACGGCTGGCTTTGCCGGTATCAAGTCCCTGTTTTACGCTCTCATCCATGCTCTCAGTGCCGAAGCAGAGGTCATCAACAACTCCCAGCTTGTCCAGAATGGAGATTCCTCCGAAAGCAAAGTACTCGGCGCTTGCCGTTGAAAAGCATGTCGGCAGCTCAAGGACAAGGTCTGCCCCGCACTTTAATGCCATCTCGCAGCGTGAATACTTATCAATGATAGTAGGAGCGCCTCTCTGTACAAAGTTTCCGCTCATTACCACCACGATGTAATCGCTTTTCAGGATTTCCCTGGTCTTTTCAAGATGATATGCGTGACCGTTATGGAATGGATTGTATTCAGCAATAATTCCGGTTACTTTCATGTTTTTCTCCTGTATTTTTAATTCTTAAAACTGTGGATAGGCGCAGGAATGCGTCCGCCGCGGCTTACAAATTCACTGCATTCAAAACCGTTAACTCTCATCACAGGGCCGCTTCCCAGGAGACCTCCGAATTCAACCGTATCTCCCTCTTTCTTTCCGTATGCAGGGATGACCCTTACAGCCGTTGTTTTCTGGTTTATCATTCCGATTGCTGCTTCATCGGCAATTATGCCTGATATTGTTGAAGCACTTGTATCTCCCGGAATAACTATCATGTCAAGACCGACAGAGCAAACACAGGTCATTGCTTCAAGCTTTTCGATTGTAAGAGCTCCTGCGTTGACTGCCTCTATCATGCCTGCATCCTCGCTTACCGGAATGAAAGCACCCGAAAGTCCGCCCACGTATGAAGAAGCCATTACTCCGCCCTTCTTCACCTGATCATTCAGGAGGGCAAGTGCTGCCGTGGTGCCCGGAGCGCCGGCCTTTTCAAGGCCCATCTCACAAAGGATATCAGCAACGCTGTCACCCACAGCAGGTGTAGGTGCCAGTGAAAGATCCACTATTCCGAACGGGATTCCCAGCATTTCCGAAGCCTTGCGGGCTACAAGCTGGCCAACGCGCGTAACCTTGAACGCAGTCTTCTTTACTGTTTCACAAAGGACTTCAAAACTTTCGCCGTGAACTCTTTCAAGTGCCGCCTTTACAACGCCCGGTCCCGAAACACCAACATTGATTATTTTATCTGCTTCGCTTACCCCGTGGAAAGCGCCCGCCATGAACGGATTATCATCCGGGGCATTGCAGAGTACGACCAGCTTTGCACAGCCAAGCGAATCCCTATCTTTTGTAAGTTCTGCGGTTTCCTTTACAATCTCTCCCAGCAGCTTTACGGCGTCCATGTTTATGCCGGTTTTGGTTGAACCCACATTGATCGATGAGCATACCCTTTCCGTCACCGAAAGAGCCTCCGGAATCGAACGGATAAGAAGCTCATCCGCCTGTGTCTGGCCCTTTGAGACAATTGCCGAAAAACCGCCGATGAAGTTGACGCCCACCTTTATTGCGGCGGCATCAAGAGTCTTTGCCAGACGTACAAAATCGTCTGTTGTGTGACATGCGCTTCCGCCGATAAGGGCTGCCGGTGTTACCGAGATTCTTTTGTTTACTATCGGGATCCCCAGTTCTTTTTCAATCTCTTCGCCGCATGCCACAAGGTTTTCAGCCGTCTTTGTTATCTTTTCATATACATTGCTGCAGAGCGTATCAATGTCATCAGTGATACAGTCAAGCAGTGATATGCCCAGCGTGATCGTCCTTACATCAAGGTTGTCACGCATGATCATCGTGTTTGTTTCGTTTACTTCATATATATTGATCATCGTTGTACCTCAGACTCTGTGCATGGCATCAAAAATATCTTCCTGCTGCATTTTGATCTGCATTCCCAGCTTTTCGCCTATTTCAGTCAGCTCGTCGCTTAACTGCCCGAAAGGCTTTTCGGCTCCGGTAGTGTCCGTGATCATCATCATATTGAAGAATCCGCCTGTGATAGTCTGCGTTATGTCAAGAATGTTGACACCGTTTTCTGCCAGATATGAACATACTGCGGCAATAATGCCAACTCTGTCTTTTCCGAGTACCGTAATTATTATTCTGTTCATGTTCCCTCCGTTTATCAAAGCTCAACGGGATCAGAAGGCTGTTCCCTGTGAGCCACGTTTATCTCAAAATCTTCCGGTCCGAATTCTACCGGACTCTGTTTTATCTCCGTCTGGACAGCAAGCTTTGCAAGGCTGCGTTCATTGTTTTCCCTGCTCAGATGCCCCAGAAGTATATACTGCATTTTCTCATTCAGAAGCCTTGAAAGGAACTGTCCGCTTGTCTCGTTTGAGAGATGTCCCATGCTTCCCAGAATTCTCTGCTTTAACGGGTACGGATACGGCCCCGCTTCAAGCATTCTCACATCATGATTTGCTTCAAGAAGTATTGCATCAAGTCCCTGAAGCCTTTCAACCAGGCCTTCATCATAGACCCCCAGATCCGTCACCGACGCGAATGTTTTTTCTCCGTGAACCACCTTATAGCATACAGGCTGATTTGCATCGTGCGAAATTGAATAAGGAATGATATTCAGATCGCCCACCTGCACATCACGGTCAGCCTCGACCGGTACCAGAAGCCCGGTATCAAAATCGCCCAGGCACCTCATCCGCTTAATGCCTTTTATTGTCCCTTCTGTTGCATAGATGGGAATTCCCGCATATCTGCTTATCACGCCCAGTGCGCTGATATGGTCTATGTGTTCATGTGTTATGAATATTCCGTTTATATCCCTTATGTCAAGGCCTATCTCATTCAGTCCCTGACATATTCTTTTTTTACTTATCCCGGCATCTATCAGGATATGAGTGTTCCCTCCGCCAACGTAAGTGACATTTCCCGAACTGCCGCTTGCTATGTTTCTGATCCTCATTAATACCCAAATCATAAGCGCCGGGATTTCCCGGCGCCTTATTTTTATATAAGTCTGAGCTCTTCGTCCCTGAGCTCATCGTCCAGCTGTTCCATCGCGTCTCCCACAGAGGCTTCGCCGCTGAGCTCTCCGTAGCTGTCATAAACAGGAACACGAGCCTCGGCTTCCTGCATTGCCCTTGCCTGTGCTTCGGCAATTGCTGCTTCCCTCTCAGCGTCCAGGCGTGCTGCCTCAGCCTGCTGACGTTCAACTTCAAGCTGGCTTTCATGGTATGCCTTGCGGTTCTGTACTGTAATATCAAGACTTGCTTCCATTGACCTTAAAAGACTGTCATACTTAACATTGAATTCCGATATTGATGAATTCAGAATGTTCTGGATGGTTGCAAGAGCATCATCAAGATACTGGTTTGTTGCAGACTTAAGCTCGTTGGATTCGCGTCTTGCGGTTTCCATAATCTCCGCTGCTTCATTGTTGGCATCTTCAAGCACTATGCCGGCCTCTTTATATGCCTGCTGCATTATCTCATGCTCGGAAACCAGCTGAACAGTCATTTCATTGGCTTTTTTGATCATTTCCTCGGCCTTGGTCTCGGCATCCTTTAAGATGGCGTCACGGTTCGCGATTATACGCTGATACTTTTTGATCTCATCCGGAACGTTTTCCTTGAGTTCATCAATATATGCCTCAAGCTCAGCCTTGTTAACAAGGATCTTTGAATTTGACAGCGGCTGCAGTTTGCAGCTGTCAATGAAATCTTCCATCTCAGAAATAACCTGTTCGATCTTACTCATTTTTTATCTCCAATCAGCAATTATTTGTTCTGTCTTTAACCATCTGTGCTGCTTTTTCCGGAACCAGCTTTGAAATGTCTCCGCCGAAGGATGCGATCTCGCGTACCATTGATGAACTTAAAAAAGCCCATTCAGGAGCAGCTGCTATAAATAATGTTTCCACTCCCGGCTCAAGCACACAGTTGCCCTGTGCCATAGGAAGCTCATATTCAAAGTCTCCTGCATTTCTGAGGCCTCTTATTACAACCGCCTCTTCCTGCTTTGCAAGATCTGCCAGGAGACCCTCAAACGTGATGACGCGCACATTTTCCAAACCCTTAACGGCGTCCTTTATCATCTCCACGCGCTCATCCTCGGTAAACATCGGCTTCTTGTTTTTGTTCACCAGCACACCCACGATAAGTTCATCGGTGATGGCTGCCGTTCTCTTTATAAGGTCAACATGACCGTTTGTTATCGGGTCAAAAGTGCCCGGATAGATTGCCTTTTTCATTTTAATCTCAGAAAGTAGTGTCTGTTTGTCTTGTAGATTTTTTCCCTTGTGATCTCAAACGGGGTCTCATCTATGAATTCCAGGTCATTGAAGCGGTCAGCCTCTATAATTATCATAGTATCATGGTCTATGATATTTGAATTTCCGAGGGCGGTCAGGGTATCCTTTTCCAGCTTTTCAAAGTAAGGCGGATCCATATAGACGATGTCAAACTTCATCTTGCGGATCCCCAGCTCTGCTATGGCTGCCAGTGCGTTTTTCTGAAGGACCACTGCATCGCCTTCAAGCTTTGTAAACTGAAGGTTTTCCCTGGTTACGGCGATTGCTTTTGCACTATTATCAACAAAGGCGCATTTAACCGCGCCTCTGCTTAATGCTTCTATTCCTATACTGCCGCTTCCACAAAATAAATCAAGAAAATAAGTGCCCTCTATGTAAGGGCTGATAATGTTAAAAAGGGTTTCCTTGATTTTGTCGATTGTCGGTCTCGTGTCAAGTCCGGGGGTTGTCTTTAAAGGCAACCTCCGGGCTTTTCCAGCAATAACTCTCATTAAATATTATTCTTCAGCAGGAGCTTCCTCTGCAGGTGCCTCCTCAATAGGTGCTTCTTCTGCAGGAGCTTCTTCAGCAGGAACTTCCTCTGCAGGAGCTTCTTCTGCTGCAGCTTCCTCTGCAGGCTCATCAGGAACCAGATCGTCTTCAAAATCTTTTCTGCTGAGAGAGATCTTCTTCTCTTCTTCCTTGAAATCAACAACCTTGATATCGATTTCCTGGCCAACCTTAAGAACTTCTGAAGGCTTCTTTACATGCTTCTTAGAGATCTGTGAAACATGAAGAAGTGCATCGATTCCAGGCTCAAGCTCGATGAAAGCACCGAAATCAGCCATTCTTGCAACCTTGCCTGTAACGATGGTGCCAGGAAGGTATTTTTCTTTGGCAAGCTTCCAAGGGTTCTCATCAGGGAACTTGCGGCTGAGTGCGATCTTGCCGTCCTCGATGTTCTTGATGAATACTCTTACGGTATCACCAACGCTGAGGATTGACTTAGGCTGATCAACACGGCCCCATGAAATCTCAGAAATGTGAAGGAGTCCGTCTACGCCGCCAAGATCGATGAATGCACCGAAGTTGGTGAGTGACTTAACTGTACCTTCAACAATATCATTAACCTGAAGAGTCTCAAGCAGGGCTTTAGCACGCTCAGACCTTGCAGCCTGAAGGAGTTTCTTTCTGTTGCCGATAACTCTTCTCTTGTGTGGATTGTACTCTGTAACGATGATCTCAATCTCCTGACCGAGATACTTGTTCAGGTCTTTTTCAAATACGTCTGATACAAGACTTGCAGGAACGAAGATTCTTGCACCTTCAAAAGTAGTGATAAGACCGCCCTTAGTGATCTGTTCAACCTTAACGGTAAGAACTTCTTTGTTCTCGAAGGCCTCTTCTACTCTCTTATTTGCCTTTTCTTCATTGATTCTCTTGTATGATAACTGAACTTCGTTATCACGGATGCTGAGAACCTTAACCTCAAGAACATCTCCGGCTGCCACCAGCTCCTTAAGGTCTGCTTCAGGATCGTTTGAATACTCTTCTTTGGTCAGGATGCCGTCATATTTGTGATGTACATTCATTACAATACGGTCAGCGTCCACAACTAAGACCGTGCCTTCAACAATCTCCCCTGGATGAATTGGTTTGGTCGACTCATCGATCATTTCGTCATTGAAAATGATTTCCTCTGACATGGTATAAAACCTCCTGGATTAAATAATGTGGGGTTGAGGCCCCCGCGGTAATACCTACACATTCATCTGATTGAAATCCTGTTTCCGGCAAATCTTTTACTGTCTGTATATGGTAAGTACCCTTACAATACGTTTTGCATATTTCGTACAGCTTCCCGGTGTTGGAACTTTTCGGGTCTCCAATGACGAGCATTTTATTTACCCGTCTTGATATTTCCGCTGCTTCCTGCTGCCTTTCGGCCGTTGCACTGCAAATCGTACTTATAACAAGTGTATCATAACCTCTTTTCTGCACAATTTCAACAAATTTATGAAATTTTAGGGTGCTGAAAGTGGTCTGCGAAACAATGCATATTTTCGCTTGTTTGCTGACTTTGATGCTGCTCAGTTCTTCCTCGGTGGATGCCGTTTCATACGGGCCTGTGCACCACCCCATAATTCCCTGCACTTCAGGGTGGTTTTTATCGCCTATTATCAGTACCGTATAGCCCTCAAGGCCTTTCCCGGCAACGATCCTGTGAATCTTTTTAACAAACGGACATGTGGCATCAACAATCTCTATCCCGTTAGCCTCTGCAGCCTCATATACTTCTTTTGAAACGCCGTGTGAGCGGATGATCATTATCTGACCGGCTATCTTTGGGATGTCATTGATCCCTTCAATCATATCCACGCCCTTTTCCTTAAGGTCCCTTACCACCTCACTGTTGTGGATGATCGGTCCGTAGGTGTAGATTTTCCTTTTGCCGTCAGACTTTTCGATCTGTTCATTTACCTTGTCCATCGCCCGGTTTACGCCAAAGCAGAATCCGGCGCTCTCGGCAAGAATAACTTCCATTGCTTACCTCTTGTTAAACAGCTCTGTAACTGCGTTTACCACCTGCTCAACATTCATGTCGGAAGTATCCACCTCAATGGCATCGTCCGCCTTGCACAGAGGTGATATTGCCCTTGTCATGTCCTGATGGTCGCGTGCTGCAATATCTGCCTTTATTTCTTCATAATCACAGCTCTCGCCCTTGGCGATGAGCTCGTCATATCTTCTTTTAGCCCTGCAGTCAACCGACGCCGTAAGATATATCTTGAGATCGGCGTTGACAAGTACCTTTGTACCTATGTCTCTGCCGTCCATTACAACATCATACCTGTTCCCCAGGTCCTGCTGCATTGCCACAAGTCTTTCACGCACCGCCATGAATCTTGAGACATCTGATGCGGCTTTTCCAAGTCGGAGGCCAAGCGGTCTTAGGAAGACAAT
>JAZUFV010000053.1:0-17913 GCA_045640845.1 Lachnospiraceae bacterium | reverse complement strand
AATAATCGCTATAAATGCTTCCATGTTGAACCTTTCGACAAGCAAAAGATTATAGCATATATTATGGTAGAATAGCATAGTCAAAGGAAGGAGAAATCATGGAAAATAAGGCTTTTATTCCATGTATAGTTTATAACGATGGTGCTCCGAAAACATTTACGCCTTTTGAATTCAATATATACTCTGACCTTGATTATATTCATTTTGACAGTATGTCCTAACTGCTTTACACTTATTATTCCTCACGGGAGCTTTATACCGGACTCAGGCAGAAAACTTCGGATCTGAGGCAGATAGTACAGACACTTGTATCGAAAAATGCAAAAAAATATGATCTTCAGCTTAAGCAGATAAAAGATACTGAAAAAAAAGACAGATATAAAGTATATGGCGAGCTTCTTACAGCATATGGATATTCCGTTCCTGCAAAGAGCACTTCTTTTACATGCGAAAACTTCTATAACGGTGAGGAGGTTGCAATACCTCTTGATCCTGCACTGTCAGCAATTGAAAACGGTAAAAAATATTTTGAAAAATACAGCAAACTGAAACGCACCTTTGAATCGCTGAGTACTGTCATAGAGGAAACAAAAGCTGACCTTGAGCATCTGGAATCAATTCTGGTTTCGCTTGACAGTGTCAAAAATGAAGCCGATATTGCCGACATACGGCGTGAGATGATAGAAAGCGGCTTTATTAAAAACAAACAGGGCGGCAAAAAGAAAAAAGGTGAAAAAGCCACAAAGTCCGAGCCGCTTCACTTTGTCTCTTCCGACGGTTTTCATATCTATGTCGGTAAAAATAATTTTCAGAACGAATATATTACATTCAGTCTGGCCGATGGAAATGACTGGTGGTTCCACGCAAAGAAAATACCGGGTTCTCATGTAATTATAAAATGTGAAGGTAAAGAGCCTTCTGATACTGCATTTAATGAAGCTGCATCACTTGCCGCGCACTTCAGTAAGGCCGGAAATGCGGCAAGGGCTGAGGTTGATTATGTTCAGAAAAAACATGTTAAAAAAACGCCCGGCGGAAGACCGGGGTTTGTAATATACCATACGAATTATTCCATGCCTGCTCCAACAGACATAGCCAATATAAATGAGATCAAATGACAGAGCTTCCGTTTTGCACATGCAAAAACAGAAGCTCAATTGATATTAATACTAAAGTTAAAGTTCTTCAGCCTCAACTACTCTTCCGTCAGTCCAGATTCTTTCAAGATCATAGAAAAGACGCTGTTCCTGATTGAAAATATGGATGATCACATCCTGATAATCCATAAGTATCCAGTTTGCATTCTGGTAGCCTTCAACTGATTTCGGAGTGATTCCGGCTTTTCCGAGCTTGTCTTCAACATTATCAGCTAAGGCTTTTACCTGACGGTCATTTGAAGCACCTGCTATAATAAAATAGTCCGCAATAACGGTAACCTTGCTGATATCAAGCATCTTGATATCTTCTGCTTTCTTTTCATCAAGTGCCTCATATGCCAGTTTAACAACTTCCTTAATTTCCATTATGTCTCTCCTTGTAGTACTCGTATGTTTCACGGGTCATAGGGTCAATAACCTTATCCGGTCTGCTCTGAAGGTATTTGAGATTTCTTTCGGTTATGACAAATACTGCTTCATCTATATCTCGGTATGCCAGATAACGCATCCTATCCATTTCCGGAATAACGTCATCCCGGTTAGGCTCAATCATATCAGCTATAAAAATGATTTTCTGGAGAAGGGTCATCGCCGGTTCTCCCGTTGTGTGTGTCCTTATAGCTTCAAGTATCTCTTCATCTTCAACTCCATAGTCGCGCCTGGCTATGTAAGGGCCAAGTTTTGCGTGGATAAGTGCCGGATTGCTTATCTCAATTTCCGAAAGAACCACCCCGCCCTCACGGCAAAGTTCAAGCTTTTCATCAGTTGGAAAACATTTAGCACAATCGTGCAGAAGTCCGGCAAGCAATGCCTTTTCGGGATCATAGTCCGCAGAAAAAGCAATGGAAGCTGCAGTAAAGGCAACTCCCAGTGTATGGACGAAACGTGCGTGATCAATTGTTTTTTCAAGTTTTGACGTTATCTCATCAAATTTTGTAATTTCCACTTTTCACTCCCGATCAGATATATAATCTGTTTTCTTTTATATATTCTATTACAGCGTCCGGAAGGTAGTATTTAACGGACTTTCCGGCTTTTATCCTGTTCTTTATGGCACTTGAGGAAATCTCAATATTAGGGACCTTCACGTCGATTATGCGTGCACCGAATTTCTTTCTTAGATAATCCGCCTGAACTGAAAATTCATCCTGCAGCGTTTCAGCCTGTGCCCTGTCATCTATTCCGTCTCCGTCTCTGTCAAACAGCTCATCTGACGGGCGGCATATGCCTGACGCGCCCTTTCCTTCATCTTCTCTTTTTGATGAAATTATCGTGGCAAGTTCAAATATCTTTTCAGGCTCAACCCAGTTTTCCATACTGAAAAGAGAATCACCGCCGACTATAAAATAAACTTCTGTTTCCGGATACTCTCTTTTGAAATTTTCAAGCGTTTTATACGTATAGGTATCACCGAGAAGACCCAGTTCGAAGTCAGAAAATTCAAAATGCGGATTGTCTTTAATGGCAAGCTTTGTCATGTTGATCCTGTGTTCAAGATCCTCTATTTCTTTTCCTGCTTTGTGATACGGAGCCGGCGTCGGCATGAACAGAACCCGGTCAAGCCGGCATTCGGCATACGCAGTTTCTGCAAGAAACAGATGACCTAAGTGGATAGGGTCATATGATCCGCCTATAATTCCGATTTTTCCTTTGTAATCAGTCATGTCAGATAATATTAAACTTAGAATCTTTCTTTTTTCTTCTGTAAAGCGTTATCTTTTTCCCCATAACCTGAACGACCTGGCTGTTAGTCCGTTCTGCGAGAACCAGTGCAATTTCATTCGGATCATCAAAGCAGTTCTTAAGAACACCTACTTTTATCAGTTCACGGGCTTCAAGGGCCTCATCAACAGCTGCTGTAACTTCCGGTGAAAGGCTCTCCTTTCCGACCAGGATAACAGGATCAAGATGATGTGCGGAGCTTCTTAAAAAAGCTCTCTCTTTACTTGTCATATCATACCTCTTTATTTCTTATTTGTAATATTCAAATTCATGGCCGTAAACACGGACAGTATCGCCTTCCTGAAGTCCCAGTTCGGTAAGGGCATCAATTATACCCTGATCTATCATAAACTTCTGGAAGAACATGAAGCCTTTTTCAGCTTCAAGATTTGTATACCCGAGCATACGCTCAATTCTCGGGCCTGTCACGCTGAATACGCCTTCTTCAACAACTTCAATATCAAAAGGTTCTTTCTCATCACTTGAGTAATTTTCAAGATCAAACTCACTTTCAAAAATTACCGGCTCGTCTTTAAGCTCCTTAAGTATCTCAGCCACTCTGTAAAGCAGAGGTTTTATACCGGTACCTGCAGCCGCGGAGATTGGGAAAACCTCAACCTCTTCACCAGTATCTGCAAATGATTTCTTTATTTCAGAAATAATCTGTTCTTTTTCCAAGTCATCATATACCAGATCCATTTTATTGGCGGCAATTACCTGTTTTTTCCCTGAAAGGCCGGCATTATATGATGAAAGCTCATTATTGATAGCCTTTATATCCTCAACAGGATTTCTGCCTTCAATACCGGGTGCATCAACAAGGTGGATAAGTACTCTGCATCTTTCAATATGACGCAGGAATTCATGACCAAGACCGACGCCTTCAGACGCGCCTTCAATCAATCCAGGTATATCTGCAACAACAAAACCGCCGCCGTCAAGATCGACCACACCAAGGTTAGGACTAAGTGTCGTGAAATGATAATTTGCAATCTTTGGTTTTGCGTTTGATATTACGGAGAGAAATGTGGATTTTCCAACATTCGGAAAACCGACAAGTCCAACATCAGCAATAACTTTAAGCTCAAGCTGAACCTCGATTTCAAGCGAATTTCCTCCGGGCTGGGCATACCTCGGAGCCTGCATGGTAGGTGTTGCGTAATGCTGATTGCCTTTTCCGCCGCGCCCGCCTTTAAGCAGTACAAATTTCTCTCCGGCTTCAGACATATCGTGGATAACCTTGCCTGAAAGTGCCTCACGGATAACTGTGCCGACAGGTACATTTAAATAAAGGTCTTCACCTTTTCTGCCGTGCTTGTTTCTCTTACCGCCCTCTTCGCCGTCTTCAGCCTTAAACTTTTTCTGAAAGCGGAAATCGGAGAGTGTGTTTATGTTCTCATCGGCAAAAAAGATAACATCTCCGCCTTTGCCGCCGTCTCCGCCGTCCGGGCCTCCGTCAGGAACATACTTTTCCCTTCTGAAGCTTACGTGGCCGTCTCCGCCTTTTCCTGATTTAACTGTTATTTTAGCTCTGTCTGCAAACATAATTTTAAAAATTGAGCTTCAAACCCAAAGATTTGAAGCTCAACAATTTTCCTTGATTATTCTTCAACCGGAAGTACGGAAACCTGCTTTCTGTCTCTTCCGAGTCTGTGGAAATGAACCTTTCCATCAACAAGTGCGAATAATGTATCGTCTTTGCCGCGGCCAACGTTCATACCAGGATGAATGTGTGTGCCTCTCTGTCTGTAAAGGATGTTACCAGCCTTAACAAATTGACCATCGGCTCTTTTAGCGCCTAATCTTTTGGCTTCGGAATCTCTACCGTTTCGTGTAGAACCCACACCTTTTTTATGTGCCATGTCTTTAACTCCTTTACTTTATTTTAGTTTTCTGCAGCTTCTGTAGCTTCTGCAGCTTCTTCTTTAGCCTTCTTAGCAGCCTTAACAGTGATCTTCTTGATCTCTACTTCTGTGAAGAGCTGTCTGTGACCATTCTTTTTGTGATAACCTGTCTTAGGTTTGTACTTGTAAACGATAACCTTTTTGTCTTTACCCTGCTGAAGAACTTCTGCTGTAACTGAAGCGCCCTTAACTGTAGGATTTCCAACAGAAACACTGTCACCGCCGATAAGTAATACCTGGTCAAATTTCACTTTTGAACCAACTTCTGCGTCGAGTTTCTCAACTCTGATCTTGTCGCCTTCGGAAACTTTATACTGCTTTCCTCCGGTTGCGATAATTGCGTACATACCGTACCTCCATAAAATATACTCGCCAATTACGGTGACGAAACATTGATTTCGTGCTTAAAATAACCTCACTGAGCGGCCAACTTCGATACTTTATCATATTGTGTGGGTATATGTCAACAGCTTATCGCTAAAAAATAGGATAAATCGTGCTGTTAAACCAGGAATATCCTAAATCAAAATTCAGTCCGGAAGGAAGGATATCAAATGTCCTTAAGAGTCCGTATACGAGCCACAAAAGTATGATAACAAGGATAATGTTGAGAATTACAAGAACAGGTGAGCCCTTTGCTTTAACCTTTTCAGTTTCCTCGTCGTTATCTTCCTGTGATTCATCTTCTGTATCTTCAATATCAGTCTCATTATATTCAACGTCAACATCAATCACCTGAGTGGCGCTGATATCTGATTCCTGTTCATTAAGAACAATATTATATTCAGGCTCTTCTTCAGCTACTGCTGCAGCAGCTGCTGCTCCGCCAACCGAAACATTAAGATCAACATCTCCTTTTTCCGGCTCCTCCGGCTTAGCCTCAGTTTCTTCTGCCGGGAGTTCTTCAGAAACCGTCTCTTCCTGAGCTGCCTCTTCTTCAGCCTCGCAGCCGGTATCTTCTGCAGGAATGACAACAGGTGCAGCACTCTCAACCGTTTCTTCGGTTTCTTCCGGTTCCTGAAGTCTGTCTCTGTCAAACGGAGAATCGATATTTTCTGATGAAGGAAGTGCTATCGCGCATGCTTCATCATATGCGATCTTCAGTGCTGCCAGACGTATATTTGCAGGATTTTCACCTTTCTGTATATTGGTAAAAAGTTTTACGAAAGTTGATTTTGTTGCGTCCATGGCTGAATCATGTTCACCTGTTATGGACTTGGCAAAATTATATATATCTTTTGCGTTATCTTTGTAAACAGTCTTGATAACTTCCTTATTTCCGTTTCTGATCTGCTGTTAGATTTCTTCGTTTTCCATTTATTTTCTCCTTAAAATAAACGACTTTTTCTCAGATATTTTATCAAAACGTCATTACTTCGTAAAGCGGACGTTTTACTTTTTTTCTGGTCAGCTCGGCAAGTCCGAGTTTTGTAACCGACACAAAAACCGTATCACACGAATCATTTGAAATCTCTGCCTTCAGATAAGAGATCAACTCATCATAGTGCTGTTTTTCCTTCATGTTCACAAAATCAATTATTATGATTCCTGAAAGATTTCTGAGCCTTATCTGTCTGGCAGCTTCAGATGCCGCCTCGATGTTAAGCTCAAATGCTTCTCTTTCAGAATTCCTGCCCGATACATTTTTCCCGGAGTTCACATCAATTGAAACCAGGGCTTCTGTCGGTTCAATTACAAGAAAACCGCCTGACCGTAAATTTACATGCTTTGAAAGAGCCTGCTCTATCTCACGTTCAATATTATAAACAACGCTCAGTGGCACTTTCCTGTCTTCATAAAGTGAAAGCTTACATGTTATTTCCGGATACTCTGCAAAAGTCTCCAGCAGCCTGTTATATATATCTTTTTTGTCTGTCACGATGCCATCTATCCAGGCACCTTTTTCAATAATGAGAGATACCGGATTTACCGGTGCGGAATATATAAGTCCCGCCCGCATTTTACGCGCACAGGCCAGAATTTCATCCCATTTCCGTGACAGAATATCAATTTCTCTGCTTATTGCAGATATTCCTGCAACAGCGCCTTCACTTCTGATAATAAAGCCATGTTCTTTGCCGCATTCCGCATCAAAAGCAGACCTTAGCCCTTCGCAGACCTCTTTATCTTTAATTCTTGAAGAAATTCTGACAGTATCCATTCCTCCGGCAAGAACAGCATATTTTCCCGGAATGGTGATCCTTCCTGTGAGAGTGGGAAGTTTTCCGCGCTGCGCATCCCGCACGGCCTGAACAAGTATCAGGTCGCCTTGTCTTAAAGGGCCGGGGCTGCGTGTTTCATTAATGAATAAAGGTTCATTTTCACGAAGGTCCATGAAGCCGGTTTCTTCACCATTAAACTTTACGAAGGCAGCATTGACATTTGCTGCAATATTCTGAACATTTCCAACATAAATATTGCCGATTATGCTTTCGTTCTCAGCATCAGCCGGTGTAAATTCAATTTCCGATGCCTTCCCGCTGCCATCCAGCAGAACAGAAAGAAGTCCATTTCTGTATTCGGTTATTAAAAGCTTTTCACAATTCATTAAAGTTCACTTAACGGCATAAAATTTTTCCCGTAAAGATCTGTTCTTTTAATGCCGTAATCGTTTCTGTCATAAGTAATCCCGGACAGATCACAGAGCTTTGAAAGCAAAAGATCACATTTAAGGTTATTTTCACTTCCGGCGCTTACCAGCATTAACAGTTTGTTCTCTTTACAATCAAGTTTATAAACCAGTTTTCTGATATCTATTTCCGTTTCAGCCGACTTCGTTTTCTTTACGGCAAAAACATTCGCTGCTTTGCGGAAAGGTTCAATGTCGGGCATTTTATTCAGACATGTAACTTCATAGGATGCATACTTTACTGCTGCCATTCCCTTTTCATCTGTTTCAGCAAGTGCCCTGATCTTAAGAATTCTGAAGCCTTCTCCCATCTGGATATCCAGTCTTTTTCTGATATCCTCAAGGTTCTGACCGTCAGCTATCTCGGCGTCCATGTATTCACCGCAGCTGGTCACGCCTACCCCAAGAGGCTGGGCAAAATTCATTTTCTGGTGAGGATTGAATCCTTCAGTATAAGTCATCTTAACCCCTGCCCTAATGAACCCACGCTGAAATGAACGCATGATATCAAGATGACCAAGGAATTTTACTCTTTCTTCTCTTGTGAATTTAATTCTTATCTTCATTCTGCACAGCCTCCGTTTCCCGGACAGATTCCGCCTTTAAAGGCCGAAGCTCCGCAGCCCGAGCATTTTTCGGCGCAGTTTGGTGTCACTTTTTCATCCATTGCATTCTTTAATTCTCTTTCCATGAAAGCACGGGTTACACCTGCATCAATGAAATCCCAAGGAAGAATTTCCGATACTTCTCTCCTTCTGTAAACATAGAAATCAAGTGAAAGACCGGCTTCATCCAACGCATGGATCCATTTGTCATAATCAAAATTATCGGTCCACGCATCAAACATTGCCCCCAGCCGGTATGCATTCTCGATAACAGCTCCGGTTCGTCTGTCGCCTCTTGCAAGAAGGCCTTCTATAATTGAAGTCTGGGCATCATGCCAGTTATACCTGATGCTCTTATGATTCAGCTGACCCTTTATTGAATCATTGAGAAAATGTGCCTTTGAAAGATAATCTTCAGGCCTGAACATAGGCTCCCACTGGAAAGGCGTAAACGGCTTCGGAATGAAAAATGACGTGCTCACGGTAACCTGAACTTTTCCGATGCGTTTTTCCTTCGGAACCTCATCATAATATGCCATGGCGATCTTTTCAGCCAGGTCTGATATTCCCAGGATATCCTCTTCACGTTCCGTAGGAAGTCCGAGCATGAAATAAAGTTTTACTTTATTCCAGCCGCCCCGGAAAGCCAAAACGGCACCGTTCATTATGTCATCTTCGGTAAGACCTTTATTGATGACATTTCTCATTCTCTGTGTTCCTGCCTCAGGAGCAAAAGTAAGAGAGCTCTTTTTAACATCCTGTACTTTGCTCATTACATCAAGCGAAAAGGCATCAATCCTGAGTGAAGGAAGTGAAATATTGACCTTCCTCTCTCCCATTTCCGCAATAAGGAAATCCAGAAATTCACCGAGCCATGGGTAGTCACTTGAACTGAGCGATGAAAGTGAAATCTCATCATAACCGGTGTTGTCAATCAGATATTTAGCATATTTCTTAAGTGTATCCAGGGATTTCACGCGGAAAGGTCTGTATATCATTCCGGCCTGACAGAAACGGCATCCTCTGATGCAGCCTCTCTGGATTTCAAGCACAGCCCTGTCCTGAGTAACCTGAACATAAGGAACAACCGGTTTTTCAGGATACGGTGCCTCATTCAGATTGCTTACAGCCTGTTTTCTTACTCTTTCAGGAGCAATGCCTGCATACTCAGGCTTTGGTCCGAAAGATGCTATCTTTCCGTCACATCCGTAACTTACATCATAAAACTGAGGAACATACATGCCCTCAATCTGCGCAGCCATCTTAAGAAAATCCAGCCTGCTTCCGCCTTTTGCCTTATTGGCCTTGTAAGCGTCCATAAGGTCAAAATAAACGGTTTCGCCCTCACCGATGTAAAAGATATCAAAGAAGTCAGCCAACGGCTCAGGATTGTATACACAAGGCCCTCCGCCTATGACTATCGGACAGTCTTCTCCTCGTTCGGTACTCCTCATCGGAATCTGTGAAAGATCCAGGATCTGAAGCACATTTGTATAAGCCATTTCATACTGAAGTGTTATCCCCAGAAAATCAAAATCCTTTACAGGCTGCTGGGACTCAAGTGCAAAAAGAGGGATGTTTTCATCCTTCATGATCTTGTGAAGATCAGGCCACGGACTGTACACTCTCTCACACCAGATATCATCTCTTTCGTTCAGCATTGAATAGATGATCTGTATTCCCAGATGGGACATGCCGATCTCGTAAACATCCGGAAAACACATGGCAAATCTTATGTCCGTTTTTTCCGGGTTCTTTATGATACTGTTAAATTCTCCGCCTGTATAACGTGCAGGCTTTTCCACCGCCATAAGAATGCGGTCAGGCAATGCCGGTTTAAATTCCATATTATTCTTCCCTTGATTCTATATCTCTGCTTATCCCTTCAAGATAATGCAGCTGAATTCCCTGTTTCGGTCCGATGAAATTTTCCTTTGAAAGTTCATCGTATTTAAAATGCTTTGGCCCTGTTTCTTTTCCCCTTTTTATAAACCTGTCCAGTTCTTTAAAAGGCATATAATAGAATTCATTCCTTTTGCTGAAATAGATCAGCAGAAAAGATATTCCGCCCTGGGCTTCAAAATCCTTCATAAAGTTATACTGATGGTCATGGACATTTGCCAGCGGAAAAGTATCTGTTGCATTTTCCTTTGCATCAAAGCAGACAGGAAAAGACTGGACAGCGCCGATATAGTCCACCGTGCTTCTCTGATCAAAATAAGCAAGTGTTATATGGCGGTTGTCATCAATTTCTACCGGAGTAATCGGCGTTGGTATCTTTTGCACAAGTGCCAGCCCCATCTCGCGGTATTTATCATTTGTGACATTTATTATTTCTTCAAGCTGGGAACCACGAAGGCCCCTGGAACTCCAGGTTGCCATAAGCCCTCCTCTTTCAGTATTCTTTCAAAATTCTGAGGAACGGGAGCAATGATCTCTCTTCCGTTCATGTATTCAAGAATTCCTTCCATGCTTTCAAAGCGCAGTTTATATGCGTGAAGCAGCTGGAATGAAAGTCCGTATTTTTCTTTAAATTTTTCATTCACAGCAGGTTTTCCATATTTTTCATCACCGATTACCGGATAACCTTCTGATGCAAGATGAGCCCTGATCTGATGGGATTTTCCGGTAACAAGGTCAACCTCCAGAAGGCTAAGGCCGGCTTTTACAATAAGCGGTCTGTATGAAGTAATGATTCTTGAAGCTCCGGTGAGTGCCTTTCCGATCACGGCCACCTTGTTATGTTTTTCATCCTTAATAAGCCATCCGTCAATCGTTTTCTCTCCGGCAACTTCGCCGCTTACAAGGCAGAGATACTTTTTTGCCACATCCCTTCCTGCAATAGCCCTGTTAAGCTCCCTTGTGGCTGCGGGATTTTTACCGGCAATAAGAATGCCCGTGGTATTTCTGTCAAGCCTGTTGGAGACACCGGGTGTAAAAAGTTCATTTCCCGGAATGACAGCCTGAAAATATTCATTTGCTGAAATATCCGTATCTTCAGCTTTCTGTGAAAGAAGTCCGGCAGGCTTGTTAACAGCAAGCAGGTTATCATCATCAAAAACAAAAGTCCTGCAAAATACATCAAGCTTTGCTTTGGGGATATCACTTCTTATGCTTTTTTTCGTTTTTTCCTTTGCATCCTTTACGCTCAGTCCCGATTTGAACTTGGCTATCGTCTCTTCTGAAAGATACAGCTTTACGCTGTCTCCTGCATTAAGTATTTCGGATCCTGTGGCCTTTTTATCATTCAGGGTTATGTTCTTTTTTCGCAGCATCTTAAAAACAAAGCCCTGTGAAGCCTTGTCGAGATATTTGAAGACTGTTTTATCAAGCCTTCCGCCTGCAAATTTTTCAGTAATTACAAGTTCACGCATTTTTTGGATAGATTCCCATTTCCCTGAATTTTTCTGTGATCGATCTTTCGGTTTCGGCTATATCTCCTGAATTGTCTATGACAAAGCTGCAGGCTTTTCTGAAATCCTCGTCGCTCTTTTGATTACTCATTATATCTTCTATCTTTTCCCTGCTGTAACCGCGCGATTCAATAAGCCTCTTTACCCTTACTTCCTTTTCAACGTATATAGCCCACACGTCATCATATACATCCTCATAACCGGCTTCCAGAATAATGGCGCTTTCAAGAACGATCAGGGCATTTTTATCCTGTCTGTAATACTTCCTGATCATTTTTTTGATTTCAGTTTTTACCGATGGATGGACAATTGAATTCAAAAGCTTCAGCTTTTCAGGATCGGCAAATACTATCTCCGCAAGCTGTGCCCTGTTGATTTCTCCGTAAGGATTAAGGATCCTGTGGCCAAAGGCCTTTACTATCTCTTTAAAAGCCTTTCCTCCCGGCATCTGCAGATCCCGGGCCACATCATCAGCCACTATTATCTTTGCTCCGAATTTATTTTCAAGAATCTCAAGTATTGTCGACTTTCCGCAGCCGACACCGCCTGTAACAGCAAGTACCATCAATGTGCCTCAAACCAGTCCGCACCTTCATTTGCCTCAACTTCAAGACTGACGCTGAGGGAAGCTGCATTTTTCATTTCGTTATATAAAATCTCTTTTACTTTTTCTTTTTCGGAAACAGGACATTCCACCAGCAGTTCATCGTGTATCTGAAGAACAACACGTGCCTCAAGCCCCGCGTCACAAAGTGCACGGTCAACATTGATCATTGCAATCTTCATGATATCTGCAGCAGTTCCCTGGATAGGAGAATTCATCGCAACCCGTTCTCCGAATGAGCGCTGCATGAAATTGCTTGAAGCCAGTTCAGGGATGGGGCGTCTTCTTCCGAAAAGCGTTGTTACATACCCGTCAATTTTTGCTTTCTTAACCGTATTGTCAAGATAGGCCTTAACCCCCGGATATGTTTCAAAATACTGCTTGATATACTGCTCTGCCTGCTTTCTGTTTATGCTCAGGCCCTGACTTAGGCCAAAAGAGCTGATTCCGTAAACAATACCAAAATTAACGGCTTTGGCATTGCTTCTCTGCTGTTTTGTAACCTCTTCAAGCGTTGTATTAAATACCTTTGATGCAGTGACTCTGTGGATATCCACATCGCTCTTGTATGATTCGATCAGGTTTTTATCATCAGAAAGATGTGCCAGAAGCCTTAATTCTATCTGCGAATAATCGGCATCAACAAAAACACAGCCTTCTTTTGCCGCAAAGGCTTTTCTTATCTCCTGTCCAAGCTCGGAACGGATCGGAATATTCTGAAGGTTCGGCTCAGTTGAGCTTATGCGTCCGGTTGCCGTTATTGTCTGGTTGAAAGTTCCGTGTATGCGGCCATCCTCACTGATAAATTCAGGAAGGCCCTCAGCATATGTTGAGCGGAGCTTTGTCACCTGCCTGTACTTAAGAATCTTTGTAACTACAGGAAAATCATCTGCAAGTTTTTCAAGAATCTCGGCTGATGTTGAGTATCCGGTTTTTGTCTTCTTACCTGCAGGGAGTTTAAGTTTTTCAAAAAGAACTGTCCCGAGCTGTGACGGTGAGTTGATATTGAACTCTTCGCCGGCCTCCTCGTATATCTCACTCTGAAGGGTGTCTGCCATCTCCTGAAGCTGAAGTGAAAAGTCTTTCAGTGCCTTTCTGTCCACACCTATTCCGCGCTTTTCCATATTGTAAAGTGAATAGATTAGCGGCATTTCAATCTCTGTATAAAGCTGCCACATTCCAGCCTCTTCAAGTTTTTCCTTAAGAACCGGGAATGCATCTATGGCAGTACTTGAAGCATAAGCTGCCAGCCTGAAGCAGTTTTCCGGAGCTTCATCAAAAGAAGCATTTAAAGACTTTTTACCCAGAAGTTCAATTGTTCCCGGAACAAGCTTTCCCAGATAATCTTTTGATACACTGTCATAAGAAAATGACTTTGCTATCGGCATCAGAAGATAAGCCATAAGCTCTATATCATGAACAGATGTGCTTCTTTTTCCTTCTGCATCAACAGTATGGAGTATGTTCTTAAGGCCAAAGCAGTAAAGCTCTGCTCCGCTTTCAATAAGAGCCCTGACATTATCATTAAAACCTTTATAAACAGTTGTTTTTCCATCCTTTGTGAGCGCGGCAATATTCTTTCCGGCGTCAACAAAAAGGCCTGCTTTTCCCTGTTTCGGGCTTTCAAAAAAGCTCAGCTGTTCACCATTTGAGTTTGAACTCAGTGAACAAGGAAATTCGGAAATATCTTTAACTTCGTATTCTATTGCTGCAGGAGTATCAATCTTTTCAAAATCAAATCTTGAAAGGAGTTTATTAAGCTCCAGTTTTTTCATTATGTCATACGAATCACTGTTAAACATAGATTCATATGATTCAATCTTTCCTTCCTTAAATTCAAAAGGAACCGGACTGTTCGTATTTATAACAGCAAGGACCCTGCTCATCCTGCCCTGCTCAATATACTCTCTGAGGTTTTCTCTCGCCCTGTTCGGTGTTACCTCATCAATATGCTCATAAGCATTTTCAAGAGTACCGAACTTCTGGATGATGCCGGATGCGGTCTTCTCTCCGATTCCCGGGATTCCCGGAATGTTATCAGAGGTATCACCCATAAGTGCCTTCATCTCTATGAAGCCTTCAGGTGAAACGCCGTATTTTTCCTTTACATCAGCAGCGTAATAGTTTTCTATTTCAGTTCCGCCCGACTTTGTCTTCGGGATTGAGACCATTACTTTATCCGTTGCAAGCTGCAGAAGATCACGGTCACCGGAGAGGATCACTGCCTCGGCTCCGGCTGCATCTGCCATTCCTGCAAATGTACCTATAATGTCATCCGCCTCGTATCCCGGAAGTTCAACTGTTTTTATTCCCATTGCGTGAAGAACATCCTGAAGGACAGGAACCTGCTCATGAAGCTCTTCAGGCATACCCTTGCGGTTTCCCTTATATTCCTTGTAAAGTTCGTGGCGGAAAGTCTTCTGCTTAACATCAAAGGCAACAAGAACATAGTCCGGGCTGAACTGTTTATATGCATTAAGGAAAATATTGATAAATCCCATTATCGCATTAGTGTGCAGCCCGGATGAATTTGTCAGCGGCGGTATACCGTAAAAAGCACGGTTTACGATGCTGTGTCCGTCAATTAAAAGTAATTTTTCTTTTTTTGCCATTACCATGTATGAATATCAATATCTACAGTTGCATGGGCTATCTTTTCAAAAATTTCTTCCAGGTTTCCGTTTTCAAACAGAGCTATGAGTCCGAAAATAAAGAGTCCTGTGAAGAGAATGATTGAAACTATAGAAGCTATAAGCGCAATAATTGAAAATACCCTGCCGACCCTTGCAAGCTTAAAAGATGTATTCTTTCTTGAAATACCGGTAAATATAAGGGCAATTATTGAGCAGATGAATGATCCCAGATTATAAACAGGAACCCAGCACCAGATGAGTGAATCAAGTCCAAGGATAAATCCGATTACTCCGAATGCCCTTCCTTTTACAGGCCTGTCATATTTCTGACCTTTTGCAAGCTTCGGCTCATCAGGAGCAGCCGTAACCTCACAAACAGGTTCAGCAACAGGAACAGGCTGGATTTCAGGCTGCTCTTCAGGCTGAACTTCAGGCTGGATTTCAGGCTGAACTTCGGCAGCGCAGCATGGTGTTTCCTCAGCAGCAGGAGTATCTATAACTTCTTCTGCAGCTTCAACTGTCTCTTCTGAAGCTTCTGCAACAGCATCGGCAACTTCTTCTGCACTTTCCTCTATGCTTTCCGCAGCAGTCTCTGCTGTCTCAGCAGGAGTTTCCAAAACTTCCGGGGCTTCATCTGCAGCCTCAGCAACAACTTCTTCAATTTTTGCTTCAGGCTCAGGAACAATATCAACACCCAGCTGTTTTCCGCACTTTGCGCAGAATTTGGCATCTGTATCATTTAAAGAACCGCAATTGCTGCAATATCTCATATTATTTCTCCTTTCAGCAATATCTGTAAATTCCGAGTCCGAGTTCGCCCACACAATCCTGGAAGCGGTCTCTTCTTGTTCCGTCATGTGTCATTATGACTCTGTCAATATTTCCGGCTGCCCAAAGCATGATCCTGTCATAGTCTGCCAAAGTATAATAAGCAGAACCAACTGCAAAATTGGTATTAGGAATGTAGAATGGGAATGTCTCAGTGCCCTGAAGGTTTTCAGGACGATTGGCAACATCACCAACATGTACCAGAGTCATGTCTCCTGTATCGATAAGAACCATCTGGCAGCCGTAAGTATGACCAAAAGCTGCTGCTGAGAGAGTGATTCCCGGGAAGAGATCTATCTTATCTCCATCGATAAGTTCAAGTCTTCCTGCCTGCTCAAGCTTATGCAGTCTTTCAATATCATTCGGATCCATGCTGAGTGCTCCCATAGCAGAGAACTTAGGATTGCTCTTAAACTCGGTCCATCCCAGATATTCACCCTTCTGAATATAGAATTTAGCATTCGGATAGCAATCAAGAGCTCCGGCATGGTCAAAATGAGCATGGGTGAGAATAACTGCATTGATATCTTCAGGTGTTACTCCCACCTGAGCAAGTACCTCACGCGGAGTATGAGCGTGTCCGACTCCGGCGCCTTTAAGGATTTCCTGCTTAACAGGATCATCCGGATCAACGCCTGTGTCTATCAAAATATTCATTCCGTTTCCCTGAACAAGCGTCATAGTAAAAGGATGCACCGGTGTGAAAGACTCCGGGTCTGCATACATTCCAAGATAAAAACTTAACGGAACGTTTTCGCCATAAGCAAATTCTAAAACTGTTACCTGATAACCTGACATTATTTTACCTCCTCATTCTGAACTTCCTGAACGATTTCATTTACGATATCTTCCATGGAAAAATCTTCAATTAAAATTTCTTCAGTTTCTATTTTTTCTGTTACTGATTCCTCTGTTTCTGAATCTTCTGTTTCCTTTATATCCGAACCCGTTTCTTCAACTGCAGGGTCATCAGTTTCACAATTTTTATCTTCACCGGAATCAATATCTGATATAGATTCCAAAGGAATTACTACTTCCATAATCTCTTCCGGTACAATATCCTCAGACGCTTCCTTCTGAACTTCTTCAGGCTCTGTTACATGTTTTTCAAGGACTATGTCTTCAAATTCAAAATCAAGGCCGTCATCGTCATCATCTGAAGCATCAAATTCTTCAAGATCATCATATGTATCTGTTATCTGTCCGGCCTTTTCACGTCTTTTTCTTACTGCAAGGAAAATTATCACGCCTATTGCCGCCAGAAGAAGCAGGCCCAGAACTGAAATAATTACGTAAGGCAGCTTACTGCTTTCATCCGGATTTACTGTTTTGCCCTCAATAGTTTCCTGTTCAGTTTCTTCTGTTGCCGGAGCTGTGATCACCTCTTCAGTTCCCTCTGACGGGAGGTTCAGCCGCTGGATTGAATTGAACTGTGTGTCCCAGCTGAAATAACCTTCTTTTCCGTCTGCAATGCCGTATATAATATTGAAATCACTGTTATCTGCACTGATTAACGGAATAATGCTGCCGCCTTTTATACTGAACGGCACAAAGGCTTTTATTCTTGTTTCAAGAAAATCAACTTCTTTAATCTCATAACCGGAAGGAACTTCAACTCCATCAGGAATATCAAAGAATACTCCAATCTTATCTCCGACATACCACCACGGCAGCAGTTTAAATGTCTTTGATGCCTTGTCTAATGTGTAATACTGCCCGTTGCTTCCGTCCGAATCTGTAAGAACGTATATATCGACCTTATCTGAAAACCTGTAAACATTGACAATGTTTCCTTCATAGTCAGCAGTATCAAGGGAAAAACCGTCGAATTCAGGAAGTGAAGCAATTGAATAATCCTTTACTTCATCCGGCATGCCATCAAGAACTCCGCCTTTCTGGTTTTCATGGAAAAATTCTACAAGTACCTTTTTATCTTCTCCATTTACATTGACATTTAGCTTCTGAAGCTTTGGATCTTCTGTTTCAGGCTCGGTTGTCTCCTGTGTAACTGTCTGTTCATTATTCTGTTCCGGTACATACTGAGGTTCCGGATCATACTGTGGCTCAGGATCATATTGAGATTCCGGTTCCGGTATGTTTACCTCAATATAATACGAACCTTCAACAACATCTCCGTCAAAGGTAGCCACGTCTGTTGGCGTAACAACTACTGTTCCGCTTCCGTAATCAAGAGCAGCAATATAAAATCCGTCTTCACTATTGTCCAGGAAGAAACTGCCGCCGGCAGAAACCTGGCCGGATGAGGAAACATCCACCCTTCCGGCAGCATTGTTTGCACTTACTGAAACATAAGCAGATTCACCCGGGGAAAGAGTAACATACGTTGTACTTACTGAAATTCCGCCGTCAGCAAAAACAGGCAAGCACATTATTGCCGTAAAAGCCAAAGTAAATATC
>JAZUFV010000052.1:0-13896 GCA_045640845.1 Lachnospiraceae bacterium | reverse complement strand
GAGGATGGTTTCGAACTCACGATGTAAATAATACACTTTTTTGCGGAATTGTCACGCAGAAAATAAAAACCGTCAGGTAATTGCGCACCCAAAGTAAAGCATATATAATAAAAAGGGTTTTTATAAATTGTACAGCATATTATTATGAGGTAAAAATGAACATACAGGATTTTTCTTTTATTTCTGAAACGGACGGACTTGAAATTTCCGCATTTCTGGCAATGCCTGAAGGTGAGCCGAAGGGAATTGTGCAGATTGTTCACGGAATGAACGAATACAAGGAGAGATACCTTGATTTTGCTGAGTTTTTAGTATCATCCGGTTACGCTGTGGGCATGCATGATCACCGCGGACACGGAAAAAGCGTTAAATGCTTTGAGGACCTCGGGTATATGTATGAAGGCAGGTCCGAAGGACTTCTGGAAGATGCACACCAGTTCAGCCTCATATTAAAGGAAAAGGCGGGAGCCGAAAAACCGTTTATCCTTATCGGCCACAGCATGGGGTCTTTCGTGGTAAGACGGTACATCAAAAAGTACGATGATGAGATCACCAAACTGGTTGTTATCGGAAGTCCGTCAAAGCTTGCCGGATCCGGGTTTGGTCTGTTTATGACAAAACTCGTCGGAAAGCTAAAGGGCGAAAAGGGAAAGAGCAAACTGCTTGATTATCTTGTAACGGGTATGTCTTACGAAGGCAAGTTCCCGGGTGAGGGAAAATTTGCCTGGGTTTGCGGAAACAAAGAAATCCTTGATAAATATAAGAACGATAAATACTGCATGTATACTTTTACGGCCAACGGATACAGAGGCCTTATAGAAAGCATGATCGATACATACAGTCCGGATGGCTGGCAGATGAAGGCTCCGCAGTTACCTGTTTATTTCTTCTCCGGAGAGCTTGACCCTTGCGCGGTCAGCCCGGCAGAGTTTGAAAAATCAATTCAGTTTCTTAAAGACAGAGGATACAAAAATGTTCAGGGAAAGATGTATCCGGGAATGCGCCATGAGGTGCTGAACGAAAAAGAAAACGGAATTGTATACAATGACATTCTTACTTTTATAGAGCAGTAGGGGAGATATGGAAAAATATATTATGGCCCTTGATGCGGGCACTACCAGCAACAGAAGCATAATTTTTAATAAAAACGGTGAGATCCTGAGCGTTGCCCAGAAAGAGTTCAGCCAGATATATCCGCAGCCTGGATGGGTTGAACATGACGCTGAAGAAATCTGGTGCACGATGCTGGGGGTGGCTGCCGAGGCCCTTGCAAAGGCAGGGATAGGTATTAACCAGATAGCTGCAGTGGGAATCACAAACCAGCGTGAGACCACAATAGTCTGGGATAAGACCACCGGAAAGCCCGTATACAATGCAATCGTATGGCAGTGCAGGCGCACAGCAAAGTTCTGTGATACCATTGCTGATAAGAAAGACATGATATACCGGAAAACCGGACTTGTGCTGGATCCGTATTTTTCCGGAACAAAGATCCGCTGGATCCTTGATAATGTTCCGGGCGCCAGGGAAAAGGCCGAAAACGGAGAACTGCTTTTCGGAACAGTGGAAACCTGGCTGCTTTATAAGCTTTCCGGCGGGAAAGTCCATGTAACTGATTATTCCAATGCATCCCGCACGATGCTGTTCAATATAAACAACCTTACCTGGGATAAGGAACTATTAAAGCTTCTTGATATACCGGCAGCAATGCTGCCTGAAGTAAAGTCAAACAGCGAGATATACGGAGTTACTGATAAAAAGATATGCGGTGCGGAAGTGCCTGTTGCCGGAATGGCGGGAGATCAGCAGTCTTCACTTTTCGGGCAGACCTGTTTTGAAAAGGGAGAGGCAAAGAATACTTATGGGACAGGCTGCTTTCTCCTGACAAACGCCGGCGAAAAACCGGTATTTTCCGAAGATGGTCTTATCACAACCATAGGCTGGAGCATTAACGGAAAGACAACATATGCCCTTGAAGGATCGGTATTCATGGGCGGAGCAGTGGTGAAGTGGCTGAGGGACGAGATGTGCCTCATCAGCAAAGGCTCGGAAACAGAAGAGGCTGCAAAAGCTGTTGAAGATACAAACGGCTGTTTCCTGGTTCCGGCTTTTACGGGCCTCGGTGCTCCTTACTGGGATCCGTATGCAAGGGGAGTGCTTGTGGGCCTTACAAGAGGAGTAAACAAAAACCATGTCATCAGGGCTGCACTTGATTCCATTGCATATCAGGTAAATGATGTTTTGGGCGCCATGGCATCCACACTGGGTAAACCGATAGAAATGCTTAATGTGGATGGCGGAGCAAGTGCCAATAATTATCTTATGCAGTTTCAGTCTGATATCAGCAGCGTTTCTGCTGTCAGGCCGGAAAATGTTGAGACTACTGCTCTGGGGGCAGCTTACCTTGCAGGTCTTGCAGTGGGTTATTGGGAAGATTTTGACGATATACGGGCAAACCGCAAGGTCGATACAGTTTTCAGGCCGAATATGGACGATGAAAAGCGGGCGGATCTGACGGCTTCATGGAAAAAGGCTGTTGAAAGAGCAAAAAACTGGGCTGAAGACTGAGTCGGATGGCCCTGCTGCCGAATTTATTTTACTTTCGCAAAAAATAAAAAATGGAGATAAATAATGAAACAGGAAATTAAAACCGATGTTTTTGTCGCCGGCGGTGGAATGGCCGGATGGATGGCGGCTGTCCGGGCAATTAAAGCAGGAGCATCTGTAGTCATGGCCGACAAGGGCTTCATAGGCAAGGCCGGCCAGAGCGTAAATGCGCGGGACTTTTTCGTATGCAATCCCGAATGGGGTGACGACCCGCAGAAGGTATGCGATGCGGTGGATAAAGCAGGAGAATACCTCAGCAACCGTTACTGGAGCGAACGCATAGTCCGCGAAAGCTATGATGTATTCTGCGAGCTTGATTCGTGGGATTTTGGGTTTGTAAAAGACGACAACGGAAACGTTGTAAGAAATGACAAGCTTGGAGATCTGCCGGTTCTTATGCTTAAAGGAGCCGGCATGAACGAAAATGATTACAGGAAAACCCACGGATTCAAGGCCAGGAAACACATGGAAGAGATCGGTGTGACTCTTCTTGACCGTGTAATGGTAACAGAACTTCTCCGGCAGGACGGACGCATCTGCGGAGCCATAGGCATCAGCGTTGATTCTGATACAGTGTATGTTATTGAGGCCGGTGCTGTAATTCTTTGTACAGGCGGTAGCGCACTTCGTCCGGCAGGTTATCCATGTGCTGCAACATCCACCGGTGACGGTGAAAGAATGGCATTTGAACTGGGTGCCGAACTGGCCGGAAAGGAATTTCCTCAGCCTATGCGTTCAACGGCAGAGAATCCGGTTGTTCTCGGAGGAAGGAAGCTTCCGGATGATAACGGAATTGCCGTGAACAGCGCATTCCCTGTTGTGAATTCAAAAATGTGGATTCAGAATGGTGAGCCGTTTAAACCGCATGAAGGGAAAAACAGCATTTATCCTTTTGCTTATCTGGATCTGGAACAGGAACTTCATGCCGGAAACGGTCCGATAACGGCAAAGGTTGACGGTAAGATGATGCATGTGGTTACGGGCGGAGCCCTGGGAATGTCTGTCAGGAAGGCTGACGGAATCTGGCCTGAAGACCATGAATGCAGGAGCTCACTTCCGGGACTTTTTGCAGCCGGAGATGCCCTTGGAACCATGCAGAACGGCGCACTTTACATGCTCTGCGGAGGCTCAATGGCCGGCTGCGGCGTGACCGGTGCAATTGCCGGAGAGGCAGCAGCAAAGGAGGCGTTGGAACTGAGAAGGGAAGATGTCCGTCCGGAAGTAAAGGAAGCAGCCATAGAAAAAACACTGGCACCTGCAAAACGTAAGAACGGTTATTCACCTTCGTGGATAATCCAGCTTATACAGAATGCAATGGCACCATATTACGTTTCATATGTGAAAAAGGCTGACCGCCTTCAGGCAGCCCTTATAAACATTATGTTTATAAAGGATCATCTTGTTAAAAACGTTAAGGCAGATGATGCGCATCAGCTGAGACTGGCGCATGAAGTCAGAGGAATGGTACAGGTTGCGGAAATACGGCTGAGGTCGGCACTTTTTCGTACAGAAAGCCGCGGCATGCACTTCCGTGAAGACTATCCGTTCCGCGATGACGAAAACTGGCTTTGCTGGACAAAGGTTAAAAATGAAGGCGGAAAGGCTGTTATGGTAAAGGTCCCGGTGCCTGAAGAATGGAGAATGGATACTGACCTCAGCTACGAGGAAAGATATACATACAGATTTATAGGAGAAGAGGAGGCCCGCCATGGCAATTGAGAGAATTAATAAGGAAAAATGCGTGGGCTGCGGAACCTGTGCATTGTCATGTCCGATGGATGTTATAAGAATGAATCCGGACGAAAATAAGGCGGAGGTACGCTATCCTGAGGATTGCGTCATGTGTGCGATATGCATAGCAGACTGTCCTGCGGGCGCTGTGGAAATGACTCCCGGAAAGCCGGGAATATATCCGTGTGCGGGGTACTGACCAAAACCCGTTGAGAAATTGTGTGAACAGAAAAAGTATAACACTTAATAGATTTATGACAGATATCTGACCGACGACAGGTGATTTATGACAGGAGGAATTTTAACTATGAAAAAAAGATTATTAGGCATTATTTTAACAGTGCTGATGATCATTTCTCTTCTGCCGGTGACGGCATTTGCAGGCGGAGAGGAACCCGGAAATAATGATGGTGAGGGCACAAGCTATACCATCACCAACAACGCGCCGCAGAGCGCGAAGGATGAAAACAACGGATATGTCATCGCTCCCGAGACTGCCAAAGCGGGTGAGCTTGTTACTGTTACATTCTATCCTAATGAGGAGTACAAGCTCAAAAAGCTTGCATATGGGCGTGATACCTCACAGAGCGGCGGACCGTCGGAATCGGACAGCGCGGTGCCGGAACTTGATGGCAGCACCATCATGACGGAAATTACCCCAAAGGCGGCAGATGACTGTATTACTTCCGATTCTATCCCTGTACTGGACGGTGAAGCTGCAGGAGGCATTGTTGAGATTACTGAGAGCGAACCGAATGTCTGGGAATTTATCATGCCTGCATACCCGATCAACATTTATGCGGCATTTAAACTGAAAAATCCGCAATGGACAGACTGGGAAGCGTTTGACAGCGGTAAGGGATTATGGTCATTTAATGCAGTTTCAGCTCTGGCCGGGATCTTTGACGAGTATGAAGTTTCTATCCATGAGGAGGAGACTCACGAAAACCTGAAACAGCTGAAGATTGCTTCCTTTGGCAGCGGCATTTTTTCAGAAAATGGTTTTGACCTCATTATCGACTGGGATACCAGTAAAAATCTGGTTACAATTGACCGGCAGTCGACAGGGCTTATTATGCAGCCATATAACGAGGAGCTGATGATTGAGGATTTCAACAGCTATACTTTTACGTCAATAAACCCATCAATTTATGATTATGAAACCAAGACCTTCTATATCCCTGTCATATATTATATTTCTCTGGGACATTTCGGCTTTGATTACGAAACGATGGATATGGTTTCGGACAAGCTGAACTATGATTCGCAGGACGAAGGTTTTTACCGCGAGTTCGGAACCGATGACACCAGTGTTACCATCATAAACGACGAGGAGTTATACGATGCAGCTCTGGTCCGTGCCACCGATTCCGAAGGAAAGACAGTTGCTATTTATGTGGGACTCGAAGATGGCTGCACTGAAATTCCTGACGGTGAATATATCATCGATAAATCGGGAAACCCCGGCACTGTCCTGCAGTCATCCGGCGTGGTAAACGGCAGTTCTGTTACATATTCCTTTGCCGGAAACAGGAACAGCGATAATCTGATCACCACACCGATCTGGTTTTTCGTCAGCGGCAAGGTCACTGTTTCTTATGATGAAAATGTCATGACCATGGATGTTGATGCCAAGAACTCTTACGGTCAGGACATTGATATTACAATAAAAAAAGTCTTTCCGCCAAAGCACAGCATAACCGATGCCACGACAGATCCTAACGGTAAGGTCTCTCCTGACAAAGCACTTGCAGAAGAGGGGTCCGTGGTTACACTGAGTGTAATTCCGAATGACGGATACAGGCTCAAGGCCGGCACTCTTAAAGCTGTATATGAAGACGACGGCGAAAAAGAGGTGGTTCTTAATCAGGACCCGGCAGAAAAGAATAAATTCACTTTCACAATGCCGACGGCTGATGTTGCGGTCACTGCAGACTTTGAGGAAGCAGAAGATACATTTAAGGCAGTCTGGGATTCGAAGAACGGAACCCTTTCCTTCTTCTATGATACGAAAAGCCATATGGGTAAAGGCATTTCAGTTTTTGATGAGCTTCCGGCAGAAGCAGCATCAGCAGAAGACTGGCCGTATGACAGCATAAGAGCGGATGTGGAGAGCGTTGTTATAGACGAGTCCTGTGCCGACTATACCGGTCTTAAGTCCACGGCATATATGTTCAGCGACATGTCCTTTGCGTCAGACATCACAGGTGCGGAAAACCTCAAGCTCGACAATGTAACGAATATGGGATATATGTTCTTATATTTCGGAAGCAATAACGACAGCATAAATTCCGTTCCTGATGTCAGCGCATGGAACACCGGAAATGTGACCAACATGAGCGCAGTGTTCATCGGTTACGGATTTGCCTCCTCCGCCCTGGACAAGGTTCCTGATGTCAGCGGATGGAATACAGAAAATGTGACGGATATGTCCGCCATGTTTGCCAATTACGGATACTGGACTGAGACTCTGGATGCTGTTCCGGATGTTGAAGACTGGAAAACAGGAAATGTAACCAATATGCAGGAGATGTTCAGCGGTTTTGGTGCTTCCTCCATTGAGTTAAGCAAGGTTCCTGATATCAGCGGATGGGCTACTGAAAATGTCACAAATATGCAGCGCATGTTCCAGTATTATGCATCTTCCTCAGGGGAACTGTCTGACGCTCCCGATGTCAGCGGATGGAATACAGAAAAGGTAACCGCTTTCAATAATATCTTTCTCTGCTATGGATGTGTTTCAGAAAAACTGGAATTTGTGATGGATCTTTCAGGATGGGACCTTTCTGCAGCTGAGACGGCAGGCAATATGTTTGGTGAAGCCGGTGCATCCGCAGCAAGCTGGAAGGTAAGCATTCCGTATATGACAGGAGAATTAAAGAATTCGCCGGACATCTGGTACGGAAAAAATGACACCGTTTCCACCGGACCGCTTGACGGAAAGCAGTTTACGCTGACGTATCCGGTTTCAATCGACGATAATATTCAGAACGGCAAGGTTGAAACAAGCGTCGCTTCAGCAGAGCAGGGTACGACTGTTGAGATCACGGCTGCTGCCGATGAGGGATGCATTCTTAAGGAAGCTTCCCTTAAAGCAACATATAACGATGGTTCAAAAGAGCAGGAACTTGAGCTGACTCAGGATCCGGCAGACAAACAGAAATATTCGTTCATCATGCCTGCTGAAAAAGTGACAGTCACTGCAGAATTCGCAAAAATCGCTGCACAGGTCATAGGTCTTTTAGATGATACAAAAACAGATTATGCAGCGCTTGATGAAGCTCTTGATGCAGCAAAGTACAATGAAATAGTGAAGCTGCTTGTCGATATTCCGGAAAGCGCAGCGGATATCAAGGTTGCGCAGGGCGTTATCCTTGACCTGAACCACCATGTTTTAAAGACAACGGGTAAGGTTGTTAATAACGGAGGCATTTCACTGTATCAGGAGAATGCGGATATCATTGATTATATGCTTTACAATGTGAAGGGTATGTACCAGGCCGGAGAGGAATTAAAACTTCCAAATGCCGATGCCCCTGATTACATTGTTCCGCAAGGCTCGGTTGTTTCTGCAGATTCCGGAAAAGATCCTGCATATCAGGAACTGGAATTTGCAATCGGCGATGAGCCGCTTGTATGGAATGCCGATGTTCCTGCAGGAATGCAGCTTGGTGTGGCTTACGCACTGGCTCTGGGCGGAGATATTCTCGGCGCAGAGGATAGCAGCGTAAAGACAACGAATGTAACGGCTACGCGTGTAACACTGAACGATAATATCACTATCGGCAATAATGATCCCGATGCAGGGGACGCCGTCCTCTTTATTGAAAGTCTGCATGATGACACTTTTGGGGATGATATCGGTACCTTTAATGCAAACGGCAAAAAAATAACACTTAATGAGACCGGTAAGCTTATTGTATCTTCGGATGTTGATTTTGACGAATCCGTGCTTATTTCCGGCGTTTCAGGAAAACAGATCTGCAAGTACGAGGATCAGGATTCGGGTACGGTAACATATTACGCCGGCTTTATGGGCTATGAGATTATTGAAGGTGCAGACAGTGAGTGGACAAAAGACAGCTCAGAAGGGCTGCTCATTACCTCAAATGCTCCGTTTGCAAAATTTGAAAGTGTAAAGGTGGACGGAAGCACGATCGGGGCCGCAAATTATAAAGCTGAAGAAGGCTCCACAGAGATAACGCTTGCACCTGCATATCTGCAGACACTGAGCACAGGAAAACACTCCATCGAGATTGTTTCAAATGATGGCAGCGCAAAAACAAACTTTACCATAAAGGCAAATACTCCGGGAACCGGTGATAACAGCAGCATGTCCCTCTGGATCGCTTTGGCAGTTATTGCTGTTGCAGGTCTTTGCCTTTGCCTGATGGCTGTGAAACAGAAAAGGAATGAAAGATAAATAAAACAAGACAAAGAATCTGTCTTAAAAAGGGGAATTGGTGGAGATGCACTCAAAAATCCCTAAAAAGGATAATTATTTGTTGGTTTTCTCAAATGTATAATCAGTGATGCGGTGGTAGACTGTAAGGCGTAGTGAATAATATATTAAGCGCATAAGAAAACATAATTGAAAATTGTTGTTCAGAGGTGAAGAATGCAACTGAAATTTACGGAAAATGACCTGCCGTCACTGGATACGCTGAAAGCCGAAAATTATGATGACATATTGCTTATGCCATCCCCTTCTGAACCGCAGGGTCCCATTCCCAGCGGTGTCAGCAAGATAGGCATACTGACAAGCGGGGGCGATGCGCCCGGAATGAATGCGGCAGTAAGATCAGTTGCTAGGGCAGCCATTGCCTGCGGAATCAAGCCATACGGTATAAGAAGAGGATATCACGGACTATTAAGCGGAGAAGTGATAGAACTTAAAACGCGTGATGTTTCCGAAAAACTTCAGCTGGGGGGAACATTCCTTCTCACGGCACGTTCAAAAGACTTCTACGAAGACATAGGCGTGTGGCATGGAGCCAAGATGGCAAGCATATATGGCCTTGATGCCATAGTTGTAATCGGCGGCGACGGTTCTTTTGCCGGTGCAAGGAAGATGGCACGACTCGGAGTTCCGGTAATAGGAATTCCCGCAACAATAGACAATGACGTGAATTCAAGCCAGTATACGATAGGTTTTGATACTGCAATGAACACGGCGGTTGAGGCAATAGACAGGCTCAGGGAAACCGCATCATCGCATGAAAGATGCAGCGTTGTGGAAGTAATGGGACGCAACCGCGGATTCCTTGCTTACGGCGTGGGTATGTCATCCGGAGCAGAGTGCATACTTGTTCCTGAAGTGGCGTATGACATTGAACATGACGTTGTGAAGCTTATACTTGAAAGCCGGGCTTACGGCAAGGAACACTGGATAGTCATTGTGGCTGAAGGCGCCGGAAGTGCAGTGGAGATAGCAGAAAAGATTGAAAAAGAAACCGGGATTGAAACAAGAGCCACGGTTCTGGGATATATCCAAAGGGGCGGAAGTCCTACTGTAAAAGACAGAATGATTGCCAGCCTTATGGGACTCAGGGCAGTGGACTGCCTGTATTCAGGGCGTTTCAACAGGGTTATCACATCAGACGGCACAAGTGTTTCCGATATGGATATAGAGGAGGCTCTGGAACTTTCCAAAGAACTGAAGCCGGAAGCCATTGAGGCACTGAAAAAGCTGTTCTGAGGAGAAATAAAACATAATACGCAGGATATGCATAAAATGGGGGATTTAGCATGGGCGAATATGGGAAAGAATTTGATTATATTGTTGAAAAAGCAAAATCACTTGCGAAACCGTTAAGAGTTGCGGTTGCCGGTGCTGATTCTGAGAACATTCTCAAGGGAACTTTTATGGCTGAGGAGGCCGGTTTTGTGCGCCCGGTCCTGATCGGAAATGAAGAAAAAGTTATGGCAATGCTTGAAAAACTGGGTCTTTCCGACAGAAAGTATGACCTGATGCCTATTGGTGATGGTATTAACCCGGTACAGTATGCAATCGATACGCTTAATGCCGGCGGGGCCGATGTTCTGGCCAGGGGAAATACACAGACCAGAGATTTTCTTCTTCCTGTCCTGAAAAAAGAAAACGGGCTCATTGAGAAAGGCAGTCTTGTGACGCATGTGCAGATACTTAAAGTTCCGGGATTAGATAAGCTTCTTGGTATCTCGGACGTAACCTTACTGGTAAAGCCTTCTTTATATGAAAAAGAGAAAGTAATAGTTAACCTCGTAAAGGCACTGAATCTCATTGGAACAAAGAATCCAAAGATTGCTATTTTAGGTCTTATTGAGTCTCCGGCTTTCCACATGAAAGATACGGTTGAGGCCGATACGATCGTAAGGAATCATAAGGAACGCCTCATCGCTGAATGCGAGGTGGTCGGTCCTATCTCATACGATCTTATTATCAGCAAAGAAGCTGCAAGACTTAAGAATTATAATTGCCCGTACTGCGGTGAGTTCGATGGCATTGTGGTTCCTGACCTTATGAGCGGAAACCTTCTGGTCAAGGTACTTGAACAGAATGCAGGTGCTTTTGGATTCGGAATCCTTGTAGGCGCTAAGATTCCGGTCAGCATTTCCGGAAGAAGCGCAGATCCTGTGCAGACATTTCTTTCACTCGCTGCCTGCGCAGAAATGCTGAATAAATAACTAAGTAAGTTTGTAATGATCATAAAAGAGGCCACGCAACAATGCTGCGTGGCCTTTTTGAACGCAGAGGGTTTTAAATAACTTTTACATCATTTTATATTTAAATATAAAATGATAATTAAATATTGCATTCATACGAAAAAAAGATATAATAATATCAGAACTCGACGATGGATACAGGAGGTATTGAAATGAATATTGAAATTCTAAAGAAACAGAAGAAAAACCTTGGGCTGACTAACGCACAGCTGGCGGAAAAATCCGGCGTATCACTCGGAACAGTTAATAAAATATTTGCAGGTGGTATTCAAAACCCGCGAATAGATACGCTGAGAGCAATTGAAAAAGCACTCGGTAATCCTCCTGTAAATTATTTTGATGTGGAAGAACAGTTCCTAACACTTAACGATTCTGCGGCAGAGGATTCATATGTAAACATGTATACCGTAGACGATCTTTACGCTCTCCCTGAGGACAGAAGAGTGGAGCTGATTGACGGGCAGTTTTATGACCTGGCTTCGCCCAGAATCAGTCATCAGCGGATAATCGGCAATATTCTGTTTAGAATTAAGAATTACATCAATGAACATAATGGAAACTGCCTGGTGCTGAGTTCTCCTGTAGGTGTGCGTCTTGACTGCGATGAATACACTGAAGTCCAGCCTGATATTATTATGGTGTGCGACGAAAAAAAGATAGAAGACAGGTTTATATGGGGAGCACCGGACTTTGTGCTTGAGGTCATCTCTCCGAGCACCAGATCCAGGGATTACTTCCTGAAGGCACATAAATATACTAATGCAGGAGTGCGGGAGTACTGGATAATTGATCTTAAGGATGAAAAAGTAACTGTTTATGTAAAAACTGAAGATGGAGAATTCAATCTTACAACCTATAGAATGTCTGAAAAAATTACTATGTCAGTTTTCCCGGATCTGGTGATCGACATGGAGGAGGAAAGCAAGGGGATCAGATATTAGTTCAAATCCAATCTTGCAAAAAAACAAGCCCTGCTCACGCAAGGCTTGTTTCAGACTGTAGACAAAGTGGTCATCATATATTAAGTATGATGGTCACTTTTCTTTTATATAACTCTCCCGGCCCGGAAGCCGAGCCACTTTTCCGGGAAGGATCCGCATCGGCCGGAGGGCTTTATTAAAAGGCCGGGATTCCGGGAGAAACACCTTGAAAAACGGCGTAAAATCAAGCATTTCTGCCTGTTTTCATGGTATAATTAATCCATCAAATCAAGGTGGTATTATCTTATGATGACACAGAGTCCTGAAAAGGTAAGGAAGCAGGTCCAGATGGTATGTATTGACGACCTGGTACCGCAAGAACATCTCCTTCGTATCATAGACAAGGCCATTGACTGGTCATTCATCTATGATCTTGTTGCCGATAAATATTCCCATGACAATGGCAGGCCGAGCATAGATCCGGTTACCCTGATAAAGATTCCTTTAATCCAGTATCTTTACGGAATCAAAAGCATGCGGCAGACCATAAGGGATATAGAGGTAAACAATGCGTACCGCTGGTTCCTTGGGCTGGAACTGTATGAGCCGGTTCCCCATTTTTCCACTTTCGGCAAGAATTACACCCGCCGCTTTAAGGACACTGACCTTTTCGAGCAGATATTCGAACACATACTTGAAGAATGTTACCGTTTCAAGTTAGTTGACCATTCGGAGGTTTTTGTTGATTCAACACATGTAAAAGCCAGGGCCAATAATAAAAAGATGCAGAAGCGGATCGCAAAACAGGAAGCCAGATGTTTTGATGAGATGCTGAAAAAGGAGATAGATGCCGACCGTGAGGCACATGGGAAGAAACCGCTGAAAGACAAAGATGACGATGGCCCGGGCGGATCCTCCGGCGCCGGCGGACATGAGATAAAGGCCAGCACCACAGACCCCGAGAGCGGATGGTTCCACAAAGGCGAGCATAAACAGGTCTTCGCATATGGAGTGCAGACTGCGTGTGACCAGCATGGCTGGATACTTGGTTATGCAGTAAATCCCGGAAACCTTCATGACAGCCGGACATTTGAAGACATATATGAAAAAGTTTCCAAATGTAAAGATATAGAGATGATCATAGTGGATGCCGGGTATAAGACGCCGGCAATAGCAAAGCAGCTCCTGGATGACGGGATAAAGCCGCTGTTCCCTTATAAACGTCCGATGACAAAAGAAGGATTCTTCAGGAAATCCGAATACGCATATGATGAGTATTTTGACTGCTATGTGTGCCCGAATGGACAGGTTCTGAATTATTCGACCACTAACCGGGAAGGATACAGGGAGTACAAGAGCTGCGGCACTGTCTGTGCAGAATGCCCATATCTCAGCCAGTGTACAAACAGTCAGAACCACCAGAAGGTAATAACCAGGCATGTCTGGGAAGATTACATGGAGACCTGTGAGGATATCCGGCAGACGCTTGGCATGAAAGACATCTATGCCAAACGCAAGCAGACCATCGAGCGGCTTTTCGGAACTGCCAAGGAGAACCACGGCATGAGATACACACAGATGTATGGAAAAGCGAAGATGGAGATGAAGATCGGACTGACTTATGCCGCAATGAATCTTAAAAAGCTGGCAAACATCCTCCACAGAAGGGAAATGGCAACGGCCTGAGGAAGGCTTTTCTGCTTTTTCACCGCTGATTTCAAAGTGATTATAAATACTATATGAGAAAAGCACATCTCTGAGCTGCATGCTCTGGATGTGCTTTGTCTACAGTCTGAAGGAACCCGTCCTAAAACGGGTTCCTGTTGATTTTACCGGTATTTTTATTTTTCTTACCTCAGCTTCGTAACATCGATCCAGGCGATTGCATCGGAAATATCATAAAGCTCATCAGGGGTCAGTTTTACGGCGCTCG
>JAZUFV010000051.1:0-7581 GCA_045640845.1 Lachnospiraceae bacterium | reverse complement strand
GATTTCTAAATTTGAGAGGAACGCTCGCTGCATAGTCGGAAAATTTATTCAAGCAGGCGCATAATTCAAGGAAAGGTCGGGCGGCCAATAATTGGCACAAGCGGCCTGCGGCGAATGCTGTGATTCAATTCTCTAACATAGAGGGGGCCTATGTTAGAGAGCTGCTCTAACACGAGGTATGCTGATGTTAGAGAATTTCTCTTTTTTTCGGCATTTTTCAGTGACATTCTTCAAAAATTTCCTAAATTCTCTTACATAGAGGGGGTCAATGTTAGAGGACTGCTCTAACATAGGGTGTATCAATGTAAGAGAATAATAAGGCGTTGGCCGGAGAGGGGCGGCTACGGAATCTGAGGCAAAATTTATTCATGCAGGCGCATATCCCAAGGAACGGTCGGGCGGCAGCAATAAATGGCACACGGCCGAAAGAGGCGAATGCTGTTAGTGCACAGTTTTCACTTGAATTTTGAGGATTATTGTTGTAATCTAAACGGAAATTATTTTAAGAGGTTAAGAAAATGTCACTGGAATTATCAAAAAAAGCAACCGCGGTAAAACCGTCATCAACGCTGGCTATAACAGCCAAGGCTAATGAAATGAAACAGATGGGCATGGATGTTGTCGGATTTGGCGCAGGAGAGCCTGATTTCAACACTCCTGAGCATATCTGTACAGCTGCAAAAAGAGCCATTGATGAGGGATTTACAAAGTATACCCCGGCTTCAGGTACTGCGGAACTGAAGGATGCCATTTCAAAGAAGTTCCAGGCATTTAACGGAATAAATTATGAACCGTCACAGATAGTCATCAGCAACGGAGGAAAGCACACGCTTACCAATGTTTTCACCGCCATTCTTAATGAAGGCGATGAGGTCATCATTCCTGCACCGTACTGGCTGAGTTATCCTGAGATTGTAAAGATGGCAGGCGGAGTTCCTGTTATCATCAGGGGAGAAAAAGAAAACTCATATAAGGTAACTCCTGAACAGATTGAAGCTGCAGTTACAGAAAAGACAAAAGCCTTCATTCTTAATTCGCCGAATAATCCTACCGGAATGATCTATAAGAAAGATGAACTTATGAAGATTGCTGACGTGGCTGTAAGAAACGACTTTTATGTTGTATCTGATGAGATCTATGAGAATCTTTTCTACAGCAGGGAGGGCCATACCAGCATAGCATCGCTTGGAAAGGAGATTTATAAGAGAACAATCACTGTCAACGGTCTTGCAAAGAGCTATGCCATGACAGGATGGAGAATAGGCTACTGCGGAGCTCCTACAAAGAAACTTGCCTCTGTAATGAGTTCTGTGCAGTCCCACCAGACATCAAACCCTAACTCGATTGCCCAGAAAGCCGCTGTAGCGGCCATTTCAGGCGATCAGACCTGCGTAAGGGAAATGAGCGAAGCCTTTGACGAACGCCGCAAATATATCTATTCCCGCGTCTGTCAGATACCTTTCCTTTCGGCAATTGAACCAAAAGGCGCATTTTATGTATTTGTTGACGCAAGCAAGATGGTCGGAAAGAAATATGGCGACAGAGTCATCAAAGATGCATCTGATGTTGCAGATATTCTTATCAACGATTATTATGTGGCCATTATTCCGTGCGCTGACTTTGGCTTTGCAGACCACTTCAGACTTTCATATGCAATAGCCATGGACAAGATCAGAAAAGGCATGGACAGGATTGAAGAATTTGCAAATAAGCTTGAGGGATGAATATGAAAATCGGATTTATCGGAATGGGAAACATGGGATATGCTATTCTTAAGGGCATCCTTAAGACCTATGATCCCGGCACAATATGCTTCTCATGCAAAACAGAAGAAAAACGCATAAAGATCACATCAGAAACAGGCGTTCAGGGAATGCTTTCAAACGCTGATGTTGTGAATGAGGCGGATCTTATAATTCTGGCAATCAAGCCGCAGATGTTTGATGAAGTATTTCCTGAGATCAAGCAGGCAGCTTCAGGAAGCGGCAAGATTTTTGTATCGCTTGCTCCGGGAAAACTTATTGCTGATATTGCCGAAAAGCTTGGCGGAGGAATAAGAGTTGTAAGGGCAATGCCAAACACACCGGCACTTATCGGATACGGTGTGAGCGGAGTGGCTTATGATAAGTCTCTTTTCAATGAAGAAGAGCAGAAAATGATTGAAGGTCTTTTCTCGGCAATAGGCACTTATGAACTGGTGGATGAAGACCAGATCAGTGCAGTGATCTGTGCGAGCGGAAGTACACCGGCTTACATTTACATGTTTATTGACGAGCTTGCAAAGGCCGCTTCATCTAAGGGAATACCATATGAGAAAGCACTGAATATGGTTTCAAACACAATGATTGGGGCAGCCAGAATGGTCCTGCAAAGTGAAGATACTCCGGAAATACTGAAACAGAAGGTCTGCTCAAAGGGCGGAACCACTATTGAAGGAGTAAAGGTATTTGAGAACATGGGACTTTCAGAGATGACAGCCGCCGCCACGGATGCCTGCTATAAAAGAGCGGAAGAACTCAGCAAATAAATTGAAAACGGACGGTTTCCCGCCCGTTTTTTTATTCACCCTGTATGATCACATTTATTGTCCGGCTGGAAGGTCCGTCAAATTCACAGAAGTAGATATCCTGTGCGCCTCCCATTATTATCTCACCATCTACGATAGGGAAGTGACAGTGATTCCCGGTAAGGTGTGCTTTCAGATGGCCGGTAGGATTCCCTGCAGTACTTCCGTAATCCCTCAGCATGCGCGCATGGCTGTAAGGGTAATCTTCAGGTACTAGTCTTTCAAGAAATACTTTTATATCGCTTTCAAGACATTCCAGGGCTTCATTTACCGTGATGCCTGTGGTGGTATGTTTTGTAAGGACCGTGATCATGCCGTTTTGGATACCGCTTTTCTTTGCGATGCCGATCACTTTATCTGTTATCACAGTGTACTCATTATATGTTTTTGTTAATATGGATATCGGTTCAACGTACAGCATTATTCACCCCTCCTGTTTTATAGTCCGCCCAGGAACCGGACAGCATTTTCTCCCTTGATAAGCTCCAGGGTTTCCTCACGGAAGCCGAGTTTTTGTATTGCCTCAGCCATTCTTATCTGCTCAAAACGCGGGTTGTTTGAACCGAACATAACCTGATGACGCAGGCTTCTGTCTATCCATGTAAGAGGTATGTCCCTTGTGAAGATCTGCTCGTAAAATTCTCTTGCACAGTCAAAATAGAGTGCTCCGGTATCCGTGTACAGATTTGGATATTTTAAGAGCAGCATGGCAACTTCCCTTACCCATGGCCAGCCGAATTGTGTCAATGAAATGCGCAGATCCGGATGATTTGCCGCAACCGATTCCGCCCTGAGGGGATGGCTGAACTCTGTAAGTGCACCGGGCTCCCATGAAAGTCCGCATTGAAGGATAACAGGCTTATCATATTTTTCGCATATCCGGTAAAGCACTTCACAACGCTCATCATCCGGAAAAACATGCTGACGGGAAGGCGAGAGCTTAAGTCCTTTAAGCTTCAGGTCAGTGAAGGCTTTTTCAAGCCTTTCGGGAGCTTTAGGGTCAGCAGGGTCAACACTGGCAAAACCTATGAACTTATCCGGAGCCATGTCAACAAGTTTCTTTATTTCTTCATTGGAAACAAGGATTTTTCCGTCCTGCTGTGTGTTGTAATCTTCAGGAACCAGACAAAGATAATCAAGGCCGGCGCATGCCATCTGATTGAAGATATGTTCAAGAGGAGCCGTGCCGTTTCTGTGAATATCCAGAGTTTCGTGGCGCAGCTCTTCCATAACGGGATCTTCGTTTATAGGCTCGTAGAATGCAGGATGAACGTGAATATCAATGAACATATGATAACCTCCGGATTATGAGATACAGGACTATAACACGCCGATATCTGCTTCATCCCTGCCCGTATACACCGCGGGGAGCATCTTCGGCTGCTATCTGTTCAGGCGTAAGCGGGATGATTTCCCTTCCTGTTGCAAGGGCAGACATATAAACCTGACAGGTTTCTTCAAGATATATGGCTGCGGAAAGAGCCTGCTCAAGATTCTTTCCGTATGCCATAATTCCATGATTTTTAAGAATTACGCAAAGTGCATTTCCGGCATGTTCAACTGTCTGGATGCCCATGCCCTCATCAGAACTGATTGTAAACGGTGCTACCTGTACTTCCGCCTTTACTTCATCAACCATTGTGGTAGAAACCACCGGAAGAGAGTCCGCTATAAGGCTGAGTGCGGTAGCCTGCGGCTGGTGAGTATGGATAACGGCATTTATTTCAGGCATGTGGTTAAGAATGTAAAGGATTGCCTTCAGGTCACTGGAAGGGCGGCGTATGCCGTCAACCTTGTTTCCGTCCTTGTCAACAATAACTATGTCTTCAGGAACCATCGTGTCATATCCCATTGCCGAAGGTGTAACCAGAATGAGCCCGTCAGGCATTCTGAGTGAAACGTTTCCGCCGGACATCTTAACCAGATTATACTTTTCCATTTTACGGGCTGTATCTATCAGCGCCTGTCTTTCTTTTTCGTATAACATAACAATCCGTCCTGTATTAATTTCCCTTTAGAATCACGTGGATTAAACGTTTATCTGTAGATCATGTCGCAGACCATCCAGGTTCCGCCGTCATTAATCCAAACAAGTGTGGCGTCGAAATTCTGGTTGTCGTCCGGATATTCGCCGTTGACGAATGTGACATTAAGAGCATATTTTACATCAACGGTAAAGCAGTCATCTGCATATCGAACATAATTTTCAGCAGTGATATCAGATACTGTGTAATCATCAATCTTTTCCCAGTTATAAAGCCAAGGATCGATACGGTCCTGAGTTTCGTCACCAAAGATGGAACCGTAGAGCGGAGTGCCTGACTTAAGGTAGGTATCAAGATCATGAGTCATATAAATGAAATAAGTTGCGTATGCATATGCAGCATCATTAACCCTGCTGCTGACACTGTCGATAAAATCCTGTGAAGCGGTGTTAGGGCTTGCAACATAACTGTCCTCCGTTGCAGTAAGGGTAAGGGCAGCACCGGATGAGTCAACAGCATTTACATCAGGAGTGGTGCCTTTGACTACTTTAAATGTGTATGTCGTAAATTCAGGAGCATCGGAGATGATCTTTGATGCATTGGCAAGAACTTCAGGAATGCCGCTGCTGGTGATCATATCATCAGTAAGTTCCTTCCCGTTAACCGTAACGGTTGAGCCTCCCGGAACAAGAATAGAGCAGGCTGTAAGATCAGGGAAACCTTCTGATATATCAACAGATGCAAGGCCCCATTTATCAAGACCGAAATCACCTTTGCCATTCTGGGCAATATTGACTACAGATATGGTTTTATTGTCAGCCTTGATCTTATAAGCGCAGCTGGTAGTTGTTGTACTGCTGTTATCGGCAACGAAGGAAATTTCTTTGCCGGCAATATTATTAAGAAAGTTTTCGTCACTGTCAATTCCGCCCGGACGGATAACAACAGATGAATAGTCGGAAAGAAAAGCAGTGAGTGTATCAGTTGAACGGAACTTTTCCGTTATTGCTTCAATAATGTGTATAGGCTGCATGGATTCTGACTTTGCCAGGAATGCATTGAAGATGATTGCGCCCACAATAATAATGACAAGCAGTATTGCGGCATAGATGATAAGGAACCTGGAAAACTTAGACATTCCCTTCTTACCGCCTTTTTTCCCGGATGAGGAACCGGATGATCCTGAACGGCGGGATTCCATAACATCGGAATAACTTCTGTTCGCAGCAGTTGTGCGTGTGCCTGTATTGGAAACTGCAGTTGACTTTTTCTGCTGGACAGCAGGTCTTGTCTGCTGACGGACGGTCACAGCTGTGGCTTCCTGACCGGAGGAAGCTGCAGGTCTGGTGCGTCTTGGTGCTTCAGCAGAAGTATTTTCCCGGCGGACAGGCCTTGCCTGTTCTGAGCCGGCCCTGGTGATGCGCTGGGTTGAAGAGACCTCGGTTCTCGGACGTCTTTGCTGCTCGGCAGCAGAAGCAGATGAGGAGCGCACCGGTCTCTGATTCTGGGATGAGCCTGTTCTGGTCCTTGCAGGACGGGTTTCAATTGATGACATATCAACTGACTGAACTCTTGAAGAGCCGCTTCTCATTCCCTGGGCAACCCTGTCTGTTCTTCTTGCGCGCTGCTCAGCTTCCGCATTATCCCTGCCTCTCTGGACAGATGATGCATAGCGGTCTGCATAAGCACTGGCAGCAGAATCCACTGACCGTCTTCCTGAAGTAAAATCCGTCTCCGTACGGCTGCGTCCGTAGATTTCAGTGTTCATATTCTGTATTCTGGATGTTCTGTTATTATTATTGTTTTCCATATTTTTTCCTGATTTTATTTATTGTCGGGTGATGTTACTGAACAAGCCATGAAGTAGGGCATTTACGAGGAGTAACAGCATAAGGATGGTTCATCATTTCACCGTTATAGAACATCTGTGATGATGTTCCGCCGTCAAATGCTGCAGCATTCAGGGCACCGTTTTCAAGCATGCAGTAAGCAAGGTCCTTGAAAGTTGCGCCAAGTGAGTTTGCCTGTCTTCCGTCAACTACAAGAAGAAGAACAGCACCGTCTTCTCTCTGGCCTACGGCTGTACGCGGATTGCATCCTCCGCCGTATGTTGCGGCATTTGGTACATCGTTGATCAGGGCTTCTCCGTCCATAACAAGGAACGGACCGGTTTCATGGGCACTGTAGATGGCATCGCGCATGCCAAGGCTGATGGCCTCATTTACGGTCATGATACCCATGATGAATTTATTTTCATTTGTGAATCCCGCAAGGTGATACGGAGTATCATAGCTGTCCTGGACATAGGCAACTTCACCCTCTGAGAATACTGCACCGAGAGGTGTACCGGTTATCGATGTATTTGCTCCGGCATCAGGGAAGTCACCGCCGTTAACTCCGGCAATAACATTGTAGGCAGAGCCGTCGGCGCGGGTACCGTGCTCGCCGTTATTGTATGAATCAATGATCTTATCAACAGTCATGCCCTGAAAATTTCCGAATTCAGGGATTGTTCCGCAGAAAACCCTGGAAGGATCACGGATTATGAGAAGGTGACCCTTAAATGAAGGTCCGCTGACTTCTTTGTATTCAATATCCTGTGTCAGCTCTTCTTCTTTTATGATAATGAGGTCGGTATTGCTGTGTTCACCTTCCTCAATCTCAACCATATTGGTTGAATTCATGATGTTCTCAACTTCTTCCTTTGAGAGGAACATCTCACCAACAAATCCCATACGGCTTGTTTCTTTGCATGAACGGACAAACTCAACCTTAACCTGCTCGGAAGGACCTTTTTCGATTATGTAAATAACAACGATGCAGGCAACGAGAAGTCCGGCAAGGGTAACCCCGATTACGGCAAAGACTTTTCCAAGACCTTTAAGAAATCTCATAAAACACCTCTGACTTAATATTTATTCTTCTATATATACGGGAAATATGATACCCTATTTAGCAGTAAAAGTAAACAAAGGCATCAGTGAAACTTGTGTGTCTGAAGGAGCGGAAATGGCAGAGATTATTAAGGGA
>JAZUFV010000050.1:0-26562 GCA_045640845.1 Lachnospiraceae bacterium | reverse complement strand
TACCGACAGCAACTATCAGTTTTTCATGTCCATAGCACATGGAGGCTACACGGTTTCCGGAACCATCTATATTAACAATTTCACCGGTTTCGCTGATGGCATTTGCCGAAATGATGTATACGGCGGCATCAGCAGAATTTTTTCTTGCAGGCAGACTTTCCTGTTTCCAATGCCAGAACACCTCATTATTTTCGCTCAGTCTTTCATAAATCCCAAGCTGCTCACTTGTAACGCTTCCTCCCATTCCGACAGTTGTGCCATGAATGGAACTGCATATATAATCTGCAGCCTCCTGACCGGTTTCAAAATACACAGGCTTAAATCCGCGTTTTTTAAGATTTTCTGTTAATTTCTCAATGTTCATGCTGTTGCTTCTTTTCTTATTATCCCATTAATTATTCCACGAATTGATTATCTGGTTTGCAATGGTGATGTTTCCGTCATCAGGATACTCGGCAACGTACTGTCTCAGATACTTCAGCGTATTTTCCTTATCTTCAAGGAAGTCATACGTCCTGCCCAGATAATAGAGCAGATCGGCCGTGTGAACGCCCTGATCGTATAGAGACTTGAACTTTGCAAGCGCCTCTCCGTACTTCTCACCGGTATAGAATGAAATACCCTCATTCATGGTATTTCCGTATACAGACTCGGTAACTTTGCTGCGGAGAGTATCAAAATATGCCCTCTGGTCATCATTCAGGTTGGCGGTATCCACCTTACCTATTGCTTCATAAGCAGCGGTAAAATCACCCTTATCAAATGCAAGCTGGGCATTCACGATGTTCTGGAAATCGCCGGCTGCCGGTTCCTCAGGAACATTGGTCTCTTCTTCACCCTCGCCTTCGCCTGATGATGCATGCTGCAGCTCTTCCACCTGAGTCTGAAGGTCAGCAATCTGGGTTGAATACTCGCTTCTCAGTGACTTCGTTTTTGCCGGAAGTACAATAAAGAAGATTATCGCCGCTCCGATGACTGCACCGATAATGATCTGGATAACAGCCATTGTTGTCGGGTTGTATTCCTTATAAGAAGACTTAGGAATGATGACATCATCGCCGCTCAGAGGGTTGCGTTCCTCCTGTCCGGCCTCGGCCACCCTCTTATTTCTGAGTTCAGTCGGGTTAAGCGCTTCTTCTGCCTCGGCAATTTTTTCTTTTACAGCCGTCTGGTAAGCCACCGTCGTAGGGTTTCCCGCATCTATCTGCTCAGCCCTCTTGAGTATGTTTCTTGCCTCGACATATTTCTTTTTCCTGATGAGAAGCAGCACCAGCAGCTGGTATCCCTTCACCAGGTTCACATTTTCATTCAGGAGCTTTTTCAGCTGAATCTCGGCAATATCATAGTTGCCCTGCTGAACATATTTCACAGCCTTGTTGTACTTCCTGATGGAAGTGTTCATCATGTTCAGATCCTGACGGTTTGTCTGGAGTTCTTCCATGTAGCGCTGTGCGATATTATTCTCAGGCTGGATGCTTGTGCTGATGACCCACTGTGCAAGGCCCAATGCGTACTCGCCCATCTCAACGTAAATGAGGCCCAAAAGATTTCTGGCATTCACATTGGCTTTGTACATCTTAAGGCTTACCTGAAGATTATCGATCGCTCCGGAAAGATTTCTGTCCCGTGCGAGTTTTAAAGCTCTGTTATAAAGTTCATTTGACTTCTTTACGATGCGCTTGTACGTGGAAACATCCGCTCCGCAGTCCGCGCAGTAATCATTCTCGTAAAGAAAGCCTCCGCATCTATAGCATTTCATGGACTATCCTCTTATTTTTTCTTTCCGTACATTATTTCTATCATAAGGTCGGTAAGGTCCTCAGTTGCATTCTCATCTTTGGCGATCTTTTCAACATCGTCAATTTCAAGGCTTGGATGAAAGTTTTTGATTTCTTCGTCAAAATTGATCATCTGTCGTGCTCCTTATTTCTGTAATTTACCAAGTGTTTCAAGCACCTGTTCCATCTGTTTTGTATACTTGTCTCTCTTTTCCTTTTCCTCGGCAATCTTTGCCTCAGGCGCCTTTGCAATGAACTTTTCGTTGCTCAGCATGCCGTTTACGCGGGCAAGCTCACCCTCCAGACGCTTCTTTTCGCCCTGAAGTCTTTCAATCTCTTTTGATATATCAACAAGTTCTGCAAGCGGAATATAAATTGTAACATCTGCAAGAGGAACTGACAAGGCGTCTTCACCTATGCCGGCATTGGTCTCCTGAACCGTTACTTCAGATGCCTTGCCGAGAGAAGCAAAGAATACTTCGCCCTTGGTAAAGATGTCTCTTATATGCGGATCTTCAGAAACAACGAATACGGCTGCCTTCTTTGAAAGCGGAACATTCATGTTTGTACGTCCGTTACGGATGCCCCTAACAGCTTCCTTAATGAGCTCGATTTCTTCTTCCGAATCTGCAAAATCCCATTCAGCCTTATACTCCGGCCATGCAGAGATCATGATGCTCTCTTCCGGATATTCCTCAGCCATGGTCGGCTGAAGTGTTGTATATATCTCCTCTGTTACAAACGGCATGTAAGGATGCAGAAGCTTAAGTGATGATACAAGAACCGTCTGAAGTGTCCAGAGCGCTGCCTCCTTATCCTCAGCGTCCTCACCATAGAGACGAGGCTTGACCATCTCAATGTACCAGTCACAGAACTCTTCCCAGATGAACTCATAAAGCTTATCTGCTGCCATTCCCACTTCATACTTATCAAGGTTTGCCGTAACAGCCTGTGCCAGTTTGTTGACCTTTGAAAGTATCCATTTATCTGCATCGCTCAGCTTATCCATAGCCACCGGCTTTATGCCGCCTTCAGGCATGTTCATCATGATAAATCTTGTTGCGTTCCAGATCTTATTGGCAAAGTTTCTGCTGGCTTCCACACGTTCATAGTAGAAACGCATGTCATTGCCCGGTGTGTTGCCTGTTGCAAGCGTGAAGCGCAGCGCATCTGCGCCGTACTTATCAATAACCTCAAGAGGGTCTATGCCGTTGCCCAGGGATTTGCTCATCTTTCTTCCCTGGTCATCGCGTACCAGACCGGTAAAGAGAACAGCCTTGAACGGTCTTTCACCCATCTGCTCAAAACCTGAGAAGATCATTCTGATTACCCAGAAGAAGATGATGTCATAGCCGGTGATCAGCAGGTCGGTCGGATAGAAGTATTTAACGTCTTCTGTATCCGCAGGCCAGCCAAGTGTGCTGAATGGCCAGAGTGCTGAAGAGAACCATGTGTCAAGGCAGTCCTCATCCTGCTTGAAATGAGTGCACCCGCACTTAGGACACTTGCCCGGCATTTCTTTTGCAACAACCATTTCACCGCATTCCTCGCAGTAGTATGCAGGAATCCTGTGTCCCCACCACAGCTGCCTTGAAATACACCAGTCACGGATGTTATCCGTCCAGTTATGATAAAGCTTTTCCATTCTCTTAGGGATCAGCTTAACATCGCCCTCGTCAACAGCCTTGATTGCAGGCTTGATAAGCTCATCCATCTTTACGAACCACTGCTGTTTGATCATCGGCTCAATGATGGTGCCGCATCTGTCATGGTAGCCCACAGCATGCTCATGGTCTATTGTCTTTACCAGCCAGCCCTCTGCCTCAAGGTCTTTTACTATCTGTGCCCTTGCTTCATAGGTGCCCAGTCCGCAGTACTTTCCGCCCAGCTCGTTGATCGATCCGTCGTCGTTGAATACGCAGATTTCTTCAAGTCCGTGGCGTTTTCCCAGTTCAAAGTCATTAGGATCATGCGCCGGAGTAACCTTCATTGCGCCTGTTCCCACTTCAAGATCAATATAATCATCTGCTATGATAGGCAGTTCTCTTCCAACCAGAGGCAGAATGCATGTCTTACCGATGAATTTCTGATATCTCGGGTCATCCGGATGAACAACAACGGCGGTATCGCCCAGCATGGTCTCAGGCCTTGTTGTTGCGATCTCTATGGTTTCATCGGAATCTTTGATAGGGTAATTGATATGCCAGAACTTTCCGGCTGTATCCTTATGCTCAACCTCAGCATCAGAAACTGATGTCTGACACTTAGGACACCAGTTGATTATCTTGGTTCCCTTATAAATAAGACCTTTTTCATACAGCTTAACGAATACGTCAAGGACTGCGTCTGAAAGTCCTTCATCCATTGTGAAGCGTTCTCTGTCCCAGTCAGCGGATGAGCCCAGTTTCTTAAGCTGGTTTACAATACGTCCGCCGTACTCATCCTTCCATGCCCATGCTCTTTCCAGAAAACCTTCGCGGCCAAGATCTTCCTTGGTAAGGCCTTCTTTTTTGAGCTGTTCGATGATCTTAACCTCAGTGGCAATTGAAGCATGGTCACATCCCGGCTGCCAGAGTGCATTGTATCCCTGCATTCTCTTCTGGCGGATCACTATATCCTGGAGGGTATTGTTGAGGGCATGGCCCATATGAAGCTGGCCGGTAATATTCGGAGGCGGCATTACAATGGTAAAAGGCTTTTTGCTTCTGTCCACCTCAGCATGGAAATATTTCTTATCCAGCCAGTTTGAATATATCCTTTCTTCTATGTCTTTTGGGTCGTATGTTTTTGCTAATTCTTTCATTTATGTCTCCTAACTTGAAAAGTTATAATATTCTTCTTTAATCTCGTTTATCTTGGAATCAGGATCCGCACGGAACTCGTTTATAAACTGAGCAGCCTGTGGATCCTTAAGGACAGTAACCCGCATACCGTCCACCTGTTTTCTGACCGCAGCCAGTGCCTCATCGGATATTTTGTACCTGATGATGGCACGCAGGAGTTCCTCGTCATCATGATTTATAACACTCATATATACACCGGCCTTTGCGTATGCAGGGTCAGGATAGAGCTCATAAGCTGCCGCAAAATATGCATTGGCATTCTTTGTCATGAAAAGCCTTGCGTATATAATGCCTATTGAAAATGCAACCTTTGCATAGAACCTGTCATTCTTTGCCTCGTCGTCTTTCCCGGCGTAGATATCTGAATAGATTCTGAGGGCAGTCCCATACTTCTTTTCACGGAAGCACTTCTCCGCCTCCATTATCATTCTCTCGGAACGGGTCATGGTATCGATATTCGCAAGCAGAGGTGATATGCGCGAAATGTCAGCCGGACCGTAGTAGTAGCTTTCATTAAAGAACAGGAAAATGAGGTCCTTAACACTTCCGCCCTCTGCCTCCAGCTTTCTGAGTTTCCCCGCAAGCTCTGCCTGATCCAGTTCATCTTCCAGGTATGCAAAAAGCTCCTCCGAGAAAAACTCACGGTAGATCATGTTCATATGGTTATAAACCACATAGTTGAGTTCTTCAAGGGATGTCACCCTGATATCCAGCGCCCGGATATAGTATGAAGTTTTAGCCTGTTTTGATGCACACTGAAGCATCAGATATATCCCTCCAGATTAAGGATTTTTACAGCTTCCGCCCCGCTTGCCGCATAAAAGGCACCAAAGCCCTTGTCCTTAAGCTTTATCTCGCATTCTGCGTCATTAATGTACCTGACCGAAACCTCAACCCTTGTTGTCTTTTCCGGCCTGTCAGGGAAATCGCTGAGATCAAAATCAACAATTGTCCTCTGACGGCTCACAAGCGATGTCACCACAAATCGGGCTGCCTTTTCGCCTGTAAGAATGTATTCCGATACGCTGCCCGCATCATACCAGTCGCAGGCTGCTTTTGAAACTTCCATCTCAAACGGCTGGCCCTTGAAGTATGTCTTTAGCGCTATCTGTGCCTTTGTCCTTCCGCGGCAGATGATCGGATAGTCATTTCCGTTTTTATATGCCCTTATGTATCCTGCCAGGCATGCGCCTTTCACATAAAGGTTATTTCCTTTAAACACCCTGCATCCGGCTGATATCTTCTCAAGCGTTCCGGAAAACCACAGTTCTGAAAAGCCTGTTCCGGTAAAGAATACACTGTGCCTCGGTCCCGCAAATTTCACGTCATCAAAGACCTCCGACAGCCTGAGGTCCAGTTCCGACCTTAAAAGCTCGCTTGCAAGATCCTTGACAGAGAGCTCCATTGAATGGTTCTTCTCGTTCACATAGATGAGCGGAGCCTTTTCTGTTCCTGCAAAAGTCATCTGTTTTGAGAAAAAGCCATCACTGTCAAAATCAAACAGCAGGGCTCCGTCCCGCCAGAGTGCCTCATCCTCATTCAGCACATAATATGCAAAGCTTTCCGCGTAACTGATGAGCCTCAGCTTTTCAGGACCCAGACCCAGCATTTTAAATATGCCTTCCACCTTTTCCTTTATCTCAAGGTTTACATGACGCATCGCCACAGTGATGTTCTCAATGCTTGAAAGGCCTGAATGCACCTGAATGAGTTCAATGAATTTTCTGAAATATGATGCCGTCAGCACATCAATCGGCTTTTTCTCACCGTCAATCTCCACAACCTGCCCGTTCAGCATGCCGTTCAGCAGGTCCTTAAAAAGATATGCGCCGCTTTCCTCGGAAAAATGCATGGCTTCCTCGCCTATCAGCCAGTCTCCCTTTTCCTCGTCATAGCACATTACAGCCGGGATCATATACCTGAGGACAGCTGCCCCCGTCATGACTGACTCCGGTCTTTCGTGATGCCTGTTGTAATAGCAGGCCTGACAGTATTCATTTGTAAAATCGATACCGATCACTAATGGCTGGGTTTTCATTTTTCCTTAAAACAGTTTTTCAACTATAGTATTCTTAACATAATATTCCATCAGGGCACGCTCGGCCTTGTCGTTCATATCCTCTTCCGTAAGGCGGATGATATTATCAATATCCGAATATCGTGACCCGTCATGGACTGCGTTAAGATCATTGTATGATACATTCACTTCCGGTCCGTCCTCAATCCTGTACTTCAGCTTCTCGCCGAAGAACAGAGTGAAGTTCTTCACATAACAGTCCTCAAATATTTCCTTCATTGCTTCCACGCCGGACGAAACCTGCGGCCTTCCGGTGATCTCAAAGCTTATCTTCGGAACTCCTTCAAACATGTTCTCCCTGGTGATATGCCGGGATTCATCCTGTTCCTCACCGGAAGCAAATGTTCCTGCAATATATGTGTTCATCAGAACCGGCGGAAGGTTTACCCTCTTCTTAAGATCCTTGAATTCTTCAAGCATTATGCCTTTTCTTACAAGGTGTTCAATAAGATTTTCAAGGAGTCTTAAGGTACGGTCCTCGATGGTCATTATCTTTCTTTCATATAGAATGAATGATATCACTGTCCTGTCAGGGAAAACTGCCTTTTCAAGAAGTCTCTTTTCCAGGAACGGGAAGATATATGTTACATCCCTGTTGTTTGAGTAAAGGAAACTGTCCGCTGCCCTGATAAGGAAACGGTCTTTTAGTTCCCCGTCTTCACCATTTACAAAGTACTTTGTAAAAACTGTCTTTCCTTCCGGAATGAAGCATCCTTCCTCCAGCATGCGCTTTACGATTCGCTCATTGATCTTCCCGTCATCATGGCCGTAAGCCGATGCTGCAAAATACATCTTTACGAGAACGTCAATACTGCCTTCGTAATTTTCATCCAGATATCTGAATACTATAGGATCATAATCATCCTTCATGAAGCTTTCTGCCGCCATCTCACACATGAGGGCGTCATTTTCAAAGTCGGTCACCTCAGCCAGAACGTGCACCATCTCAGTAACTGACTTGACATCAACATCATCAAAGCCGTATTTTTCAATCTGGCTGTATGCTTCTTTGAAAAGTCTCCTGTCAATGAGCACCTCGATCAGTTTTCCCCTTGTGGTCGGATCCAGTTCAAAATCCAGGAAGTAGAGAAGCCTGTCCGAAACTCCGTCGTCCTTGTTCTGCCGGCTGAAATAAATGATCATATCCTTCAGCAGTTCCTGTTCGTAATCACTCCTCAGCTGGCCTGATCCCATCTGTCTGAAAAGATACTCCAGAACTGTTTCCGGCTGCTTTATGGCGCGAAGCAGCTGAATCTGTCCGCCCATAAGCATATAGCGGCTTATAGGTGCATACTCAATGCAGGTATCTATGAATTCCGCCTTCGGCAGATAATCTCTTAATTTATACTCTATGCTGCCATAAAGGTTGCCTGTCATATCCTTGAAGAGAATAAGGGCATCCGGAGAGTATATCCTCACCTGTCCCTTTCCGTTTTTCAGGAAAACCTCCTGAAACTCGCCAAGCTCCCTGTGGAACACAAGCGCACTGGCAATAAGAGGATTGTCCAGTGAAATCTCCCGCGTACAGATTATCTCAAGCATCTGACGGTAAAGGTCATGCGACAGGCTGTCGCCCTCCATTATCTCCCTGTAGATCACCGCCAGGGAATCGCTGATGCGGCCGGCCTTCACATTTTCCGCCGCGAATCTGATAATGGTTGACAGATACTTTTTATAAAAGTCTATCCATATTTTCTTTCCGCTCACTATGCAGGCAAAGAAGTATTCCCTTTCATCGCCCAGCGTGGTCTCGCGTCCGATGAAGTACTCAAGTACCGCCGGCGGAAGCTCCGCCATCTTACTGTGGTCGGCAGTGTAGATAAAATAACTGTATATATCTTTTGTCTCAAGGAACTCCCTTATGGCTTTTGCAAAATACTTATGGTTCTTTTCCGACCTGTCTCCCTTGAGGATTATTGCTTTGCAGAGTGCTTTTAATGCCAGATTGCTTTCAAACTTTTCGTATCCGTTTTTCAAAATCCGGATGACCGCATCAAGGCTTTTTTTCTTAAGCTGTGCTTCATCAGCATCCCATACCAGTTCAGCAAAGCGCAGAACAATGTTAATGTTCAGGAAATCTTCTTTTGCTGCAAAGTTCAGGGCCTGCACAGAAAAATCCGTCAGTTCGGCAAGCAGCTCCGGCTCATGTTTCAGGCATTCAGCTGCTTCAAAATACATGACAGGACTTGTACACCCGTTGATAAGGTATTCGCCCTCCATATATTTCATCATCTCAGCCGGTGATTCGCCAAGGCTGCTGTCCATATAGAAAAGTGTCCACAGAACAGGCCACGAAGGGTGCTCTTCATAAATGCGGCGGATGTGCTGAACGGCTGCTGCCGTGCTGTCATCATCCATCTCGTACATGCTGTTCACATAAAGGTAGTAGCTTACCAGTTCCCAGTTTTTTTCAGTAAGCTTGCTCATCTGCGAAGCAGTAAACTCAATAAGGTTTTTTGCCTCTTCATACCGCCCGGCCGCAATAAGCACATTCGCCCTGTAAAGGATAAGGTAAAGCTCACCCGCGTCATTTCCTGAAACGCTGGCAAGAAGGGCTTCCGTCTTTTCCTGCCACTCAGTCTGGAACAGTTTGCCTGTCCTCAGATCAATATAATCACGGCAGAGTTTCACCCTGATGTCCTTGCTGCTTCCGTTTGCAAATGAAACATATATGTTGTTGTGGACAATAACGTCCACATGTACCGATTTCCGCGGAGTCCTGAAGGTTATGCGTGCAAAGTTCTTTCCGTTATGAAGCTTCTTTGCCTTTACCGTGAACAGGAAGACATAGCCTTCATCCGTAAAGTCATCGGTATTTATTACCTTTTTATCAAAGCTTATGAAGGCGTCCTGACAGAAGCTTTCAATCTCAAGAAAGCCCGGTTTTGACATGCCAAGATGAATGACGCCGTTTGCATCACTCGTCACGTCTGAAAGATATAGAGTTGTCTCTTTTACCTCGAAGTCGGCCGGTTCTTTTTCGTTCTTTGCCGCAAGGTATTCTTCCCTGGCAACGTTTTTGTTCCGGCCCAGCATCAGGGCATCGTATAAAAGTTCGCTCAACTTACTTTCCTGACCGGCCTCTCAGCCTCTCAAGCCTCTCCTTCATTGTCTTTTCGTATCCAAGCACGCCGGGCTCATACAGCTTAAGCCCCACCAGCTCATCCGGAAGATACTGCTGCTCAACATAGTGTTCCGGAAAGCTGTGCGCATATTTATAATCAAGTCCGTGTCCCAGCTTTTTGGCGCCGCCGTAGTGCGCGTCCTTAAGATGAGGCGGAACGGTTTTTACATCTGTTTCCTCTACCACCTTCATTGCCTTATCAATGGCCATAACGGCAGAGTTGCTCTTTGGTGCACAGGCAATATAAATAACAGCCTGGCTGAGCACTATCCTTGCTTCCGGCATTCCGAGAAGATGCACTGCCTGCTGCGCGGCAACAGCCACCTGAAGTGCCCGCGGGTCTGCATTTCCCACATCCTCTGCCGCACATATCATGATCCTTCTTGCTATAAAGTTTACATCCTCACCTGCGTAAAGCATCTTTGCAAGATAGTAAACCGCTGCGTCCGGATCTGACCCTCTCATGCTCTTTATAAATGCCGAGATGGTATCGTAGTGATTGTCTCCGTCTTTATCATAGCGGAGATTCTTTTTCTGTATACAGTCCGCAATTATTTCCGATGTTACATGTATTTTTCCGTCATTTGAAGGAGCTGTGGTAAGTATGGCAAGTTCAACAGCATTAAGAGCCATTCTCGCATCTCCGCCTGCAAAGTCTGAAATAAACTCCAGGGCATCTTCCTCCATGACGGCATTATATGCTCCCATTCCCCGCTCTTTATCAGATACTGCCCTTTGGATGATTTCCCTGACATCCTCTTTATCCAGCGGGTGGAGTTCAAAAATAAGCGAGCGCGAGATAAGAGCCCCGTTTACCTCAAAATACGGATTCTCGGTTGTTGCTCCTATGAGGATTATCGTTCCGTCTTCAACAAACGGAAGCAGAAAATCCTGCTGTGCTTTGTTGAAGCGATGTATCTCGTCTATAAAAAGGATGGTCTTCCTTCCGTATGCGGCATGCGTAACCTTTGCTTCCTCAACGATATCAGCCATATCCTTTTTGCCTGCTGTGGTGGCATTTATCTGTCTGAACTCAGCAGATGTTGAGTTTGCAATAACCCGCGCCAGCGTGGTCTTGCCCGTTCCCGAAGGCCCGTAGAATATAACTGACGAAAGGCGGTCGGCTTTTATTGAACGGTAAAGCTGGCTGCCCTCTGAGAGGATATGTTTCTGTCCCTTAACTTCCTCAAGAGTACGCGGTCTTATGCGGTAGGCAAGGGGAGCCTCCTCCTTCAGCTTATTCTGATGTGCATATTCGAAGATATCCATTTACTCTTCTTTTCTTTCCTTCATCGGAACATATTTTGTATGTTTGATAACATTTTTGTATGCCGGACGGATTATCTTGCTTCCTGTTGACAGTTCCTCAATTCTGTGCGCTGCCCATCCGGCCGATCTGGCAATGGCAAACAGCGGTGTGAAAAGCTCTGTCGGAAGTCCCAGCATTCTGTATACCAGTCCTGAATAGAAGTCCACATTCGCACAGATTCCGTCTCTGTGAATGACCTTCCTTTCCATGATCACAGAAGCGGCTATATCGGCCACCTTTTTGTAAAAATTCAATTCTTCCGTGAAGCCTTTTTCCTTTGCCAGCTTAACTGCATAGCTCTTAAGAAGCTCTGCCCTCGGATCGGAGATAGTGTAAACGGCATGGCCCATACCGTAGATGATGCCCTGCTTGTCAAAGCACTTTTTACGGATTATCTTATCCAGCTGCCTTCTGATCTCTTCATCATTTGTCCAGTCTTTTACATGGCTCTTCAGATAGGTCATCATGAGGTCCACTTTATTTGCGGCTCCGCCGTGTCTCGGACCCTTAAGCGATGCCAGCGATGCAGCCATTGTCGAATATGTATCCGTCATTGATGATGTGACTACTCTTGTTGTGAAGGTGGAGTTATTTCCGCCGCCGTGGTCTGCATGAAGCACCAGGCAAAGGTCAAGCAGTTTGGCTTCGTTTTTGGTATATTTTCCGTCCTCACGGAGGATATGGAATATCGTCTCTGCTGCAGAAAGGCCCGGCTTAGGCTGCTGGATGAAAAGAGGCTTTCCCGCGCGGTAATGCTGGTAAGCTTCGTAGCCGTAAACAGCCAGAAGAGGCATTACGGCATAAAGCGAAATGCTCTGCCTCAGGACATTATCAAGCGATGTATCATCCGGGTTGTCATCATATGCATAAAGAGTAAGCACACTTCTCATCAGTGTGTTCATCATATCCTTGCTCGGAGCCTTTAAGATGACATCACGCACAAAGTTTGTCGGAAGGCTCCTGTAGTAATCTATCTGGCCGAGGAATTCCTTAAGTTCCTCCTGAGTCGGGAGCTTTCCGAATATCAGAAGATAAGTGGTCTCTTCAAAACCGAAACGGCGCTCTTTCATAAAGCCTTCAACCAGGTTTTCCAGGTTTATGCCTCTGTAATAGAGCTTGCCCGGACAGGAGATCATCTCATCATCATCTATGGTGTATGATTTAACTTCCGCAATCTCGGTAAGTCCGGTAAGCACGCCCTTTCCGCTTTCATCACGAAGGCCTCTTTTTACATTGTATTTCGTATAAAGATAAGGGTCGATGTTATCGTTGCTGCGGCATATATCCGCAAGCTTTTCAATCTCCGGTGTATTCTCTGAATAGACTTTTATTTTATCAAAATTCATCCTGGCTCCCCGGGGTACGTTTGAGTATAAACCCCCAAAATAAATATCAAGAAATTATATCATTTCCGCAGCCTGCCTGCAAGCCATATACCGCTTTTTAAAAGCCCGGCAGTCCGTCTGTCTTTCCCGCTGCACCGGATAAAAACAAAGCCCGGCAAAAGGCGCATCCGCGCATTTTACCGGACTTCTTCTGTTTTGTCAGCAGGCATCTTTTTCTTTTGCCTGCGTTCTGTTCAGCCTTCAGTGACTGTTATTTCTTTTCAAGGGCAATGCTTCCCACGTTGATATCCTTTGCCCGGGCATCTATGCCTTCCATAACATACGGAGCATAGCCTTCCTTAATGATATTAATGGAATATACACCCGGCTCACAGCGTCTGAACCAGAAATCTCCGAATCTGTCTGTAATGACTTCGGAAACAACCTTGCCCTCAGCGTCTATCAGCTGTACCGTTGCATCCTTTGTGCAGATGTCTTCAACCGGATCATATACTTCGCCTGCGATGAAGAACTTGTTCAGCAGACCTTTGTAATATACATTCGGCTTTGTTCCGAATTCAGGATGCAGCTGTTCAAAGCCCTCTTTTTCGATTCTTTCCTTCAGCTCGTCATATTCACCGAATGTAAGTGCTTCCATATGACAGGACTGTACGCAGCGTGGTTCCTCCCAGCCTTCGTCCAGAAGATGAGCGCACATTGTGCATTTCTGGGCAATGTTAAGGCCTGTGTTGAAGTAGATAACCTTGTACGGGCAGGCATCAAGACATAACCTGCCGCCGCGGCATTTATCGGCATCGATTATGACAGCTCCGTCCTTTTCACGCTTGTAGATTGCCTTATTATTGCATGCACTGATGCATGGAGCATCATCACAGTGCTGGCACATCTCATGCATATAGTGAACAAGTACCTTCGGCACCGTTCCCTGAACAGTCTCTGTTATCTTGTACCAGAACTGGCCCATGTTAGGCTGCGGCTTTGCTATAGGTGACCAGTCATTGCCGACATGTTCATCCTTACATGACAGCTGGCAGTTGTAACATCCGTTGCACTTTGTTATGTCAACCAATAAAACTTTTTTACCCATGTCAGCCCCTCCTAGTTAAATATTTTCTTTTCCTGATATTCTTTTCTTACCGATTCAAGAACACGCTCAAATACAAGACCTGATTCTTTATTGTACGGCTTATTGAATGCTTCAGGATACTGTTCCATAAGGGCATCAATGTCACACTTCTCAACCTCGGCAAGGAAGCTGCTCGTAACCATTCCGGCGCAGTTCTTTGATGTTACGTTATGAGGTGTGATCAGGTTGATCGCACCGCCTCTGTCAAGCTCGCAAGGAACGATGTAATCAGCTCTTGCGCCATGGTCAACCGAGATGGCACCCGGCATGATTCTTTCCCATACTCTGGCGCCGCAGAGGACAGCTCCTCTCTCATTGAATACCTTTACAATGTCTCCGTCCTTGATTCCTCTTGCCTCTGCATCTGCAGGGTTGATCCAGCAAGGCTCGTAATAATATCCGTCTTTACCCTTAACCTTGCCTGTTACGATCTCATGGAACCAGTCAATATCGTCAAGGTTTGCATGGGTTCTGTGACGAGGATGGTTGCTGACAACAAGAAGAGGATACTTCTTTGCTCTCTCGGAACTCAAGCGCTCATCATGGTATTCGCTTCGTTCGATCCAGTGCGGTACAGGCGGTCTTTCAGGATCATCAGGGAAGTACTTTTTCAGGTTGACAGATTCATATTCAAGGAGTCCTGAAGGAGTTTCCAGAGGATACTTCTTAGGATCGTTGTAGAAATCACGCATTCCCGGACTGAAGCGTTTCCAGTCTTCGTCTGTAGGTACTACGTAGTATTCTTTTTCTTTAAATGTCTCCCAGTCTGTCAGTCCGTGCTGCGGAACGCCTGATGTCATGAAGCCCTTCTTGATCTTATCCTGTACAGATTCACCGTCGGTATATTCTTCAAGAAGGCCGAATCTTTCAGCTATTGCACATACTATCTCATAGTCTGACTTTGATTCGCCCAGAGGCTCAATACACTGCTTCTCGATGAAGATCATGTCATATGCTGCACTCTCTCTGTCATCGGAAATATCTTCCTCTTCAAACTTGGTATTTACAGGAAGAATAATATCTGCAAACAGGCAGTCGTTCTCCATGAAATGATGCTGAACAAGGAAGAACTCTATTGAAGGATGCCTGAAAGCTTCAGCTGCCCTGTTGGCATCGTTCCAGCAGGTAAGAAGGCAAGGTGTGTCTGACCAGATCATATGGATCGGTGAGCAGCCTTCAGCCGGATATTTGTATTTAATGAACTGTTCCTCTGCAGGTGTTGACTGAAGAGATGAGCCGTATATTTCAAAATGTCCTTTAAGGATCGCATCATGTACAAGCGTCTCAGGGATAGCCTGCTTTGTCAGTCTCCACGGGAACGGATTGTATCCGGTATATGCCTCGATGATGCTGATATTAGGATTGTTGATGCAGCTGCACGGTGTAGGGGCAACCTGAGGCCTGTCTTCGGTACCGAATGAAGCACGGTTGATGAAGCAGAATGAATGAACGCCCGGTTTTCCAAGTCCCTGCATACCAAGGAGGGCGCTCTCTATTCTTACGTTTTCGTGAGCCTGAGGTCCTCTGATATACGGTCCGCCGAAACCGTGGACAATAGTCGTAACCTTTTCTGCCCATTCCTCTGCGAGTGCCTTTATGACACGTACCGGAACACCGCATTTTGCCGATGCCCACTCAGGGGTTTTAGGAATTCCGTCCTCTTTGCCGAGAACGTAATCTGCAAACTTATCGAATCCCACGGTATGTGTTTTGATATATTCCTTGTCATATGTTCCGGCGTTCAGCCAGAGATATGCGATCGCAAGATGGAGTGCCGGGTCTGTGTTAGGAATGATCGGTATCCATTTATCAGCGTAAACAGCGCCTGCGTAGTTTACATCAGGGCAGATATAGATCGATTTGATTCCGATTTCCCTGAAGAACTGGAAGAATCTTACGGTCTGGTCTCCGCTGTTGAATCCTCTTGTCGTAGTGCAGAAATCTCCGCCCTCGACAATGAGCAGTTCGGAATAATTTGCTATATCATCATAAATATTTGAGCAGTTCGGCATAACTCCGAACGGCTCACCGCCCCAGAAATGCTTTGTTCCCCAGTACCAGCCTTCCCAGCTGTCGGCATTTCTTATCTGCATGGTAAATCCGCCCAGAAGATCCAGGAATTTGAACATACAGCCGTGAGGGCCGTGGATACATTTTGTCTCACCGTGACCGTCTCCCTGGGCAAAAATCGCGTAGCAGCCGTATTTGTCAATGATACGTCTGATCTCGCTTTCGATGATATCAAGTGCCTCGCTCCAGGATATCCGCTCGTAACCGCTCTTTCCTCTGTTCTGAGGATTCCGCTCCCCGTTTGGATCCCAGTCGACTCTTTTGATAGGGTACAGAATCCTGTTCGGAGAATAGATGCTCTTTTTGTAAGCAAGGCCGAAAGGACCTACAGGCGTCTTTACCGGTGCCTTAAGTTCTTTTCCCCTGGCCTCAACTGTCCAAGGTCTGTACTCTTTTTCGTCGTATTTCCAATCATACCTGAAAGGTCTGATCCTGATGATCCTGCCGTCTTTTACATCAACGGCGGCAACATGAGAACCGTTGCATACTGCGGAAAATCCGGTGTTCTTAATGACTGTGCGTGTTTCTGACTTTTGGGTCATAATAACCACCTTTCCTATGTGCGTTAACAGTTACATATTTGTATATAGCATATAAAACAGGCGTGCACAACGGAAATGCCGTGTGCCTTGAAAAAATCAGCTATTCTGTACTTATTCGCCAAAAGTTTTTGTTGAAGATTTTTGTGCCCCGGCCGTTTTTTTCTGCCTTCTCCGGGTTCCCTTTCCTGCAAATTTGTTCTTGATGGTAAGGCGGCAAATAGAGTAAAATTTCTTTGTTCGCAAAAAATAAAAATCTGCCTTTCGGCAGCGAGGAATAAATGGCTATTTTATCACGAGAAGTTTCAAACAGAAAAATAACAGGAACGATCAATGTTCCCCAGTCAAAGGCTCTGCTTCACCGCTACCTCATCTGCTGCGGTCTGTGCGAGGATCATCCGCTGCTGGATGTGACAAACGAGTCCGATGACATAAAGTCCACTTCAAAATGTCTGGGATGCCTTGGCCTTGGTTTTCAAAGTGAAGCCGATGAGGCACGCAAAGGGATCTACACACTTGAAGAAGAATCACATGTGGATGAAAACGGATTTTTCCGCATCAACTGCGGAAAGAGCGGTTCCACATATAAGTTTCTTATGCCTGTTGCCGGCGCATTCGGAAAGCCCTGCCGTTTTGAGCTTGACGGCAGCCTGGTGTACGACTCAATGGATCAGTTCTACCGCGTCCTCAGAACGCACGGCGTTAAAAGGGAAATCCTGCGTCCGGATCTGATAGAAGTCAGCGGTCAGATGACTGCCGGCACATTCATTATTCCGGGGATTGCTGACGGCCAGACCATCTCCGGCCTCCTTATGGCGCTTCCTTGTCTTAAGGAAAACAGTACCGTCATGGTTGAAAAGCCTATCCGTTCAGAGGCCTATGTAGACATGACCATTGAGCTTATGCGGGAAGCCGGCATAGAAATTCATGTCACAAAGGATCAGGGAAAGATAAGCCGTATTTACAAAGTCAAAGGCTCACAGAAATACAGCATTAAAAATGAGATCCGCATTGAAGGTGACTGGACCCTGGCTGCTTACTGGCTTGTGGGAGCTGCAATAAGCAGGTCATCTGTCACCTGCACCAACCTTAATATTGAATCCCTTCAGGGAGACCGGGCCATATTAAATATCCTGGATAAATTCGGAGCTCATCTGACAATAAAGTGGCATGATAATCCGGATGCTGTCCTAGCGGGAAATGAAGTAACATGGACAGATGTAACAGTCCGGGGAGATTCCCTCACCGCAGCCGATATAGATGCGGCTGATATTCCCGACCTTGTCCCTGCTGTTGTACTTTTAGGCTGTGCGGCAGACGGAATCACAATAATAAGGAATGCCATGGACGGCAGTTTCGGGAACGAACGTCTTAAGAATATCATACGCGTCATGACAGGCCTCGGAGCCCAGATAACAGATACATCCGACGGTCTTATCATTGTCGGGAACGGATCAGTTCCTCTTGAAGGCGGCACAGTAAACTCCCACCATGATTACAAGATTGCCATGATGGCGGCGATTGCTGCGTGCATCTCGGACAAAAATATAGTCATTGAAAACCCGGAAGTAATTTCAAAAGCCTGTCCGACATTTTTCAATGACCTTGAAACACTGAAAAGGTTTTAAATGCCTTCAGCAGAACCGCAATGGTCAACAAACCATATTTATGGACTGAATCAGTTACTGGTTGCTGCCACAAGCAGGAAGAACAGGACCGGTATTGCAATGCCTGAAATGGCAATGATCACCAGATGAGAAATTACAATGCCGTTAGTTGTGGAGATAACAACCTGTGCCAGCGCAACAATAACGCCGAAGAGCACAAACGGCCTCACCTTTGCTGCCTTGCGCACATTTCTTCTTGTAAGGGCTATGATTCCGCTGATGAGATATATCAATGAATAAACGATCATGGCTATTGCAGCTGCAATCATAAGCGAGCGGGACGTGTTGACTGCATTTTCTCTTGACTTTGCAACAATAAAAGTCATGACGAAATCACAAAGACCTGCTGCCATGAGTAAGACGCTCATAAGATTTTTCAGGAATCCTCTTGTTCTCATACTCTGATTTTACAGTATTCTTCCTTTATTTGCATCTACTTTTCAGATGATTTTCTGCCAAGACGCAGACGGTTCATTGCCCTGGCAAGATGCTCTTTATACTCGTGATATTCCCTTTTGCTCTGCTGTGTGAGCAGGGCTTCCTTGGCTTCATCGACAGCCTGCTGTGCCCTTGCCACGTCTATCTCTTCAGGGAGCTCGGCTGTATCAACAACTACCAGCGCGTCCCCGCCTTCCACTTTCATGAATCCCGAGCCGGTGACAACTCTGTTTTTCTTTCCCTCACCGTCAGTGAACATAAGCAATCCCGGAACCAGAGCCATTACCACATTGCTGTGTTTTGCCTCTATTCCGTAAAGCCCGTCATAGGCAGGAACTATCAGGGAACTGCACGTACCCTTATAGAACCTTCGTTCAGCAGAAAGCACCTCAAGATTGAAAATATCCATCACATTCCCTCTTTTTTAAGCTTTTCTGCTTTTTTCGGAACTTCATCAATGCGGCCCACATTATAAAAAGCTGCTTCCGGATATTCATCCATTTCTCCGTCAATTATCTTTGCGAAACCTTTAAGAGTCTCGGAAAGCGGCACGTAAATTCCCGGAGTGCCTGTATATTTTTCCGCAACAAACATAGGCTGTGAAAGAAAACGCTGTATCTTTCTTGCCCTGCTTACGGTGATCTTGTCTTCGTCGCTCAGCTCATCCATGCCCAGAATAGCAATTATATCCTGCAGTGAGTTATATACCTGAAGGATTTCCTGTACCTTTCTTGCCACCCTGTAATGCTCCTCGCCCACAATATCAGCCTCAAGGATTCTTGAGGCGGACCCGAGCGGGTCTACTGCCGGATAAATGCCCTGCTCAGCAATCTTACGGCTTAATACCGTGGTTGCATCAAGATGTGAAAATGTGGTTGCTGGTGCAGGATCCGTAAGGTCATCTGCAGGCACATAAACCGCCTGTACAGATGTGATCGATCCGTTTCTGGTAGATGTTATCCTCTCCTGAAGATTTCCCATCTCTCCGGCCAGTGTCGGCTGATAACCCACAGCCGAAGGCATACGCCCGAGAAGTGTGGAAACCTCTGAGCCTGCCTGGACAAAACGGTAAATATTATCTATGAAAAGCAGTACATCCGCTCTTTCACTGTCACGGAAATATTCTGCCATTGTCAGTCCCGAAAGGCCCACGCGCATCCTTACACCCGGAGTTTCATTCATCTGGCCGAAGACAAGTGCTGTCTTTTCGGAAACGCCGCTTTCATGCATTTCCTTCCAAAGGTCGTTTCCTTCGCGCGACCTTTCTCCCACGCCGGCAAATACTGAATAACCGCCGTGTTCCGTTGCAACGTTATGAATGAGTTCCTGGATAAGGACTGTTTTTCCCACGCCGGCTCCTCCGAAAAGGCCTATCTTGCCTCCGCGCGGATACGGTTCCAGCAGATCTATGACCTTGATGCCGGTCTCCATTATTTCGATGGAAGGGTTCTGATCTGCAAAATCAGGTGCTTTTCTGTGGATAGGAAGAGTCTCATATTCTCCCTCAAGATCTCCCAGTCCGTCTATGGGCTCTCCCAGAACATTGAACATTCTTCCCAGAGTACATTTCCCCACAGGAACCCTGATAGGGCCGCCTGTTTCTTCTGCCTCCAGGCCTCTTGAAAGCCCTTCGCTTCCCGCAAGCATTATGCACCTTGTGGTGTTTTCATTCACATGCTGTGCAACTTCCATAACAAGATTTTTATCTCCCGCCTTAACTGTGAGAGCATCTTTTATGCGGGGCAGCTCCCCGTTTTCAAAACGCACATCAACAACGCTGCCTGATATTCCCGTTATTCTGCCTGTTGCCATTTATGCGTTTCTCCTTTCTGTTTTTTTGCGCTTGCTGAAATTTCTATAAGCTCATTCGTTATTTTATTCTGTCTCAGGTGGGAATACTGAAGGTTCAGTTTTTCCAGAAGTTCCCCGGCATTTTTGTCTGCCGAGTCCATTGCCGTCATCCTGGCATTCTGTTCGCAGTAAAAGCTTTCCAGAAGGGCGCTGTATATGCAGCCTGTCACATAAGCCGGCACTGCCTTGTCAAGAATGCTTCTTGCGTCAGGATAAAATTCAAGTTTTTCTTCTTCCTTCATATCCCGGATAATATCTTCTTTAAGACGCACAGGCAGCACTGTCTCGGCAGTCACCTGTCCCGTCAGTGAATGTTTCCCGGAAAGCGTATATATCACTTCTATCCGGGATATCCCGTCGTCCATAAACTCTTCTATCATTCTTGCCGCAATCCTGCGTGCTCTTCCCAGGATCGGGTCCTTGTCCGTAAAATCAAAATCCGGTTCCGGGGTGTATCCCCTGCGTTCAAAGAACCTCCGTCCAAACTCCCCAACTACAAAAAGCCTTGTATTTTCAGACTTTTCCATTTCCCTGAGAGTGAATTTTACAATATCATTGTTATATGAGCCGCAAAGCCCCTTATCTGCGGTTATCACCAGCAGTCCTTTTGTTCCTTCCGGCGAGGAATCCTTCATATTTCCCAGAAACTTATGCCGGATATCCGGCATCTTCTCAAAAATCTTAAGCAGTTCCGTCCGGAGCGCCTCATGATAGGCTCTGGTTTCCTCCAGTGCCGCTGCCGTTTTCCTGAGCTTTGCGGAGGATATAAGATACATGGCATTCGTGATCTTACGGGTGCTTTTTATGCCTTCTATATGCTTTTTGACTTCCTTAATGTCAGCCAATCTGATTCCTCTCTGCCATGAAGCTTGCGGCTTCCGCTTTTATAAGTTCCCTATCTGCATCCTCAAGGACTTTTTCAGCCGCTATCCTGCTGCAGAGTCCGGCCTGTTTTTCATGGAAATGCTCAAGAAGCGCTTCTTTTGCTTCCTCCATATCTTTATCCGGAACGCCTGTAAATGCGCGGCTTAATGCCGCTGTAAGCAGTATTACCTGGTCGCTCATGCTGTATGGGTGATACTGCTTCTGCCTCAGAATACGCATAAGTCCCTGCCCGTATGCCAGCTGTTTTTTTGTACTTTCATCAAGATCTGAAGCAAACTGGCTGAATATTTCCATCTCCCTGTACTGGGCAAGATCCAGTTTGAGGGTTCCCACGGCTTTCTTCATGGCTTTTGTCTGCGCATCGCCTCCCACACGGGATACAGATATCCCCACATTTACAGCCGGGCGCTGACCTGCAAAGAACAGGTCGCTTTCAAGGAAAATCTGTCCGTCTGTAATTGAAATGATATTTGTAGGTATGTAAGCTGATATATCTCCGGCCTGCGTTTCCACAATAGGCAGGGCAGTCATGCTGCCTCCGCCAAGTCCGTTGCTGAGATGCGCTGAGCGTTCAAGCAGACGTGAATGCAGATAAAAAACATCGCCGGGATAAGCTTCTCTTCCCGGAGCCCTTCCAAGCAGCAGGCTCAGTGCGCGGTATGCCACGGCATGCTTTGAAAGATCGTCATAGACTATAAGAACATCTTTACCCTTACTCATGAAGTACTCGCCCATTGCACATCCTGCATACGGCGCAATATACTGAAGCGGAGCTGCATCTCCTGCAGAAGAATGCACGATAATCGTATAATCCATAGCTCCGTGTTTTTTCAATGTATCTGCAAGCTGTGCGACCGAGCTGTTTTTCTGCCCGATCGAGACATAAATGCAGATCACGTCCTTATCTTTCTGATTGATGATGGTATCAACGGCTATTGCGGTTTTTCCGGTCTGACGGTCACCTATTATAAGTTCTCTCTGGCCCCTGCCTATCGGGAATACCGAATCTACTGCTAAAAGTCCTGTTTCCAAAGGCTGGTTCACGCTCTGGCGGTCAATGATCGCCGGTGCCGGATGTTCTATTGTCCGGTAACCTTTGGCTTTTATATCGCCCATTCCGTCCAAAGGAACACCAAGGGAATTAATTACCCTTCCCAGAAAGCCTTCTCCCACCGGAATTCCGGCGGTCTTCCCGGTTCTCTGAACAAAAGTGCCTGACGAAATCTCATTTTCATCGTCAAAAAGAATGCAGCCCAGGCTGTCCTCGGAAAGGTTAAGGACCATGCCTCTCACCCCGTCTTCAAAAATAAGGATCTCGCCGTACTGTGCATCCATAAGCCCGCTGACCTGAGCTATGCCGTCACCCACAGAGATAACGGTTCCCAGATTCTCCGGCTCCGCGCTGAATGAGAAATGCTCCATCCGGTCGCGCACCAGTGATATGGCATCGCGTCCGTTCAGATTTAATGTTTCAAAAGCTTCTCTCAGCTGTTTGAGGCGTCCCTCAACGCTCCAGTCATATACATCCGATCCTGCAATAAGACAGAATCCGTCGGAATATTTATCGCTGAACTGCCACTCAAGAGTTGAATCTTCACCATACCGTGATTTAACAAACGCCAGCATTCCTTCATACTGACGTTCATTAGGTTCAACGGATGAGTTTATAACGGCATTCACAAATTCACTCATCTTTTTCTATCTTTCCGGCCGCATTTAAGAATGCGTCCATTGCATCAGACGGATTGTCCGGAAGGACACGTCTTTCAGCCTCTTCTACAATCTTTTCAATATCATCATTGACAGAAGCAAGTATCCTGCCGCGTTCCTGTTCTGCCTGTATCCTGGCATCGTCCAGAATCCTCTCGGCATCTCTGGCTGCTTCTTCTTCCATCTGTTCTTTCAGGCTGGCAATTTCCCTTTCTTCTTCAGCTTTTTCTTCCTCAATGACATGTGAAAAATCGGCTAATTTCTTTTCATACTCTGCTTTCAGCGCCTCAGCCTGAGCTTCTTTCTTTCCGGCAGCTTCATCAGCCTCTTTATAGGCGGCTGCACGTTCATCCATGAATTTTTTCACAGGCTTATACAGGATAAAATACAGAGCTGCAAAAAGGATAACTGCGTTGAGCAGATGCAGCAATATCTGCTGTAAATCTATGTTCAGCGGAAGATTCATCTTTTTACCTTTCTCCGGCGTTTAAAGGACGAAAATAATAAGTATAGCTACGATCAGTGCGTAAATAATGGCTGTCTCAAGGAAAACAAGACCCAGCAGCGTGCTGCTTCTGATATCACCTGCTGCCTCCGGCTGGCGAGCCATGCTTTCAGATGCCTTTGATATTGTAAGAGCCATGCCGAGTGCTGCCGCAACGCCTACTGCACCCAGAACAATGGCTGCTGTCCATGCTTTTGACGATGTTGTCTGTGCCTGTGCAGCTTCTTCCGTGATTGCCGCTGTCTCCTGAGATGCACCTGCGTTTTCTGAAACCAAAGGAGCTGTTTCATCAGCAAATGCAGGAATGGCAAATGCTGCAAAGACCAGTGCAAAAACTACTGCTGCAATAAATTTTTTCATACTACCTGCCTCCGGTAAAAATAACTTTTATTCTTCTGCCTGTTTTTTCTTCTTGCGTTTTTCCGCAGACTCTCCGTAAAAAATAGAAACAAGAGTCGTAAGGACGTAAGCCTGAATGATAGCATGCAGGAGGGTAAACATTACGCCGACGAATATCGGCACGCCGATACTCAGCGAAAATGAATAATAAACAAGCTCCGTAACAAGGGCTCCGCTCAGGAGCGCACCGAAGAGACGGAAACTCATTGAAATCGGAAGTGAAAAATCCTTTAGTGCATTCCCGAAGCCTCTGGCTCCTCCGCCGAATGCGCCGCCTATCAGGATAAAAATGAATGAAAGCACTCCCATGGAAATGGCTCCGTTGATATCAGCAAGCGGTGCCGGAAGTGATATGGAATTGCCTGCTGTTGATACCACCTGGACTCCGAAAAGTTCAAATATGGTACCAAAAAAGATATACGCGCCTGCGAAGAAAATATATCCTCCCAGGACCTTATTCATTGCCGGGCTTGAATCCTTTGCCATGTTGTCAAACAGGCCCACAGCTGCTTCAAGAAGCATCTGGAATTTTCCCGGAATCCTTTTGAATTTCGGAATAACAAATATTCTGACCACCAATGCGAAAACTATCAGAACAGCACTTACCAGCAGTGCAGATATGGCACCCGGATTCACATTCATGATTCCGAACAGGTTAACTTTGTTGGTTTCATGAAGAACGGCGTCCTTCATAACCTCCTGGATAGTCTCTGTTTTTTCTATCCCGGGGATCAGAATGCTTCCTGCCAGAAAAATGATAAAAAGTATGGCAAAGATAATTATTGCTTTTATCTTTTTACCTTTATCCATCCATGCCCCTTTCATAAACAAAAAAGCACCGGAAGCCTTTTTCGGCCGGTGCTTTCTTCCGGTTTCAAGTCATGAAAACTATATACCTGGAACCAAACGGGCGAACGCAGTTCGCCCCTACTGCGGTTCAAGTTGTAAAACTATATGTCTGGAACCAAACGGGCGAACGCAGTTCGCCCCTACTGTGGTTTCAGCTACAAAGAATTATATACCTCAAACCCCTTAAAATAAATATGAATATTGCACAATCAGCGCATGTACTAAAAAAGTTCATCCTGCCGCGCAATGTCTTCAAGAGTCTCCCTCTTTACGGCAATATACGGCTCACCGTTTTTTACCATTACAACAGCAGGTTTACCCAGCCTGTTATAGTTTGAAGCCATGGAGTAGTTATATGCTCCCGTTGTGCAGACTGCAATAATATCATTCCTTGCCGTTGATGACGGCAGCTGAATGTTTTCGGCTATGATGTCACCGCTCTCGCAGCAGCGTCCCACCAGTGAGCATGACATATCATTTTCCTCATTCTGGCGGTCTGCATTAAGGCAGGTATACTTTGACCTGTAAAGTGCAAAACGCGGATTATCCGCCATTCCGCCGTCCACAGAGACATATGTTTTATATCCCGGTATGTTCTTTACCGTTCCCGTCCTGTAAAGCGTCATTCCCGCATCGGCCACAATGCTGCGGCCGGGCTCCATGAAAATGCACGGAACCTTGATTCTGCGTTCATCGCATGCTGCGTTGATGGCAGAAGCAATGCTTTCAATTTTTGCCGGAATATCTATCTTTGGGTCTGTATCCACATAGCGTACACCGAAACCTCCCCCAAGATTCAGGCACTCTGCCTCAAACCCGAGTTTTTCTTTCATATCGGCGGCAAAACCGATCATGATTTTTGCCGTTCTTTCAAAAACATCTTCCTCAAATACCTGCGAGCCCACATGGCAGTGGAAGCCTTTCAGCTTCACATGCTTTTTCTGAAGGGCAAGGGCAGTCAGCTGCTCTGCCTGGCCTGTTTCTATGGCCGCGCCGAATTTTGAATCTACTTTTCCTGTATTTACAGCCTCATATGTGTGGGTATCAATTCCGGGAGTAACCCTAATAAGGATTTTCTGTATCATCTGCCTCCAGGCAGCTTCCCTTTCAATCTCCTCAAGTTCTTCAACGCTGTCAACAACTATATATCCCACCATACAGTCAATCGCCAGGCGGATATCGCTGTCGGTCTTGCTGTTTCCGTGGAAAAAGGCCTGGCTCATGTCATACCCGGCAGAGAATGCGGTAAATATTTCTCCCGCCGAGACCACATCTATTCCCATTTTTTCAGATGTCATTATGCGGTAGATCTGTTTAAAGCAGTTTGCCTTTCCTGCATACAGCGGCATGGACCCTCTCGGAAAGCAGCGTTCAAAAGCCTCCGTATACAGCCTGCAGTTATGCCTTATACGTTCCTCATCCATCATGTAAAGCGGCGTTTTAAACTTTGCCGCCAGTTCCGTAACATCCGCCCCAGCAAATGTCAGATGGCCTTCTTCATTTTTCCCGATGTTTTCACAAATATAACCCACTGCAATTCCTCTTTTATAACATTTTTCTTCTCAGTTCATCTGCCGGAACCGGCGAAAGCTCTGCCGGCGCAATATCCAGCACTGTCATACACCCCATCTCTCCCTTTTGGGCCTTCCTGTATGCAGCCCTGGCAAGCGCCGCCAGAATGCTTCCTGTAAATTCCGGATTTGAATCAAGGTTAAGTCTGTATTCAATGGAATGGGCATGCTCGCCGTTAAGTCCCGTATGCCCCGTTCTTATCACAACTCCTCCGTGCGGAAGCTCGCTGTGATTCTTTTTCATCTCCTCTTCGGAAATGAATTCAACTGTTGTATCATAGTCAGCAAAATAATCAGGCATTGTCTTTATCTGCTGTTCTATTCTTTCTTTATCCGCTCCCTCTTCTGCCACAACATAACATTCACGCAGATGCTTTTCCCTGGCCGTGAAATCATGCGGCTTCCCGTCAAGCGCTGCTTCCATTGCAGTCTCGACAGGCACTGTATACTGGCGGGCATCCTTCACGCCTTCGAT
>JAZUFV010000049.1:0-4465 GCA_045640845.1 Lachnospiraceae bacterium | reverse complement strand
GGGGGAGCAGGTCGCATCCAGGATCATGGTCCCGAGGTTGTCAACACCTTCGGAAGCCATCATGGCATCCTGTGCGTTTTTGCTCTCATTCTCCGGATGATGTTCATCCGTCGGATCCAGTCCTCTGATCACGGCTTCGTTCGCTTTCATCAGCTCGGCGGCGGAGATCCTTTTCCGAAGGTCTACAAGTACGGTAGGCTTGATCGGGACATCCGGCGTATAGGCGGGCAGACCCATGAAGTACTGAAGGTATGGGTTTTCATTCAGTTCTTTGATCAGCTTCCGGTCACTGAGCTTTTTCACCTTCTGGATGATCCTTACCGCCAGTGCCATGCGATAGGGGATCGCAGGTCTTCCTCTTCTGGAAGGGAAGAGCGAGATGTAATCCGCTTCCATTTCACTCCACGGGATCCTGTCAGCAAGCTGAACCCATTCATTCTTCGGATCGAGCTGGAAACCGCAGAACTGATTGAAGTCACTGATGGATATCTGGTGATTTTCGCGATTTTTGGGCTGATACATGGTATTTTTCTCCATTTGGTGCAAAGAAATATGGCTTATCCCGTTTTTTCTATGCATCTATTATACCAGAAACAGCATAATAAATGTTGTTTTATATATGTTTTAAATTTACGAGCAAACACTATCTTAAATGGAAAATATTTAGGCAAGTTCCACCTCCATAAATTCCTTGTTTTTTAAGTAATAAGCCTGTACTTTTAACAATGTAATATCGTTCATAGTCGTTTCTGCCATTGTACCATTCGGCAAGAGCACACATGCCTCTTCCGGTTTATACAGATTAATAACCCGGATCATACTATCTTCTGTTTTTGTAAACGCATATCCCGCCAGGATCATATCTGCATTATGTATATTTCGGGCTCAAAGGCCACCCTTCACGGAGTTTTAAGGCCACCGTCACGGGGATATAAGGCCAGTGTCACGCACTGATAAGGCCACCCTCACGCACTGATAAGGCCACCTGGAACCTTGACAACAAAATATATATTCGGTACTATGATACTGCATTTACTCATATGAAGGGCAGGGCAATGCTGAGGAGCAACCCGAGTAGCGTATGAGGTTTCGCAGGAGAGTGGTGCCGGCCGGTGCTGCTCTTTTTTGTTGAAAAAGTATGACTCATGCATTTGCATCACTCTCCCGGTGAAACCAGATTCGATAAACCTCAGGGGTGCGGGGGCAGAGCCACCGCTTCTAAATCCTGAGAAAGTCTATCTGAAAAACAGCGGTTAATACTTTCCGTCATCAATTCCTTTGACAATGGAATGGATGGAATCGATAAAGTCCTTAAAGGACATCGGGTCTCCGCCGTCATAATAAGTGCTGACATAATGCTGGTAGGCCATGCTCTCATAGTGCGGCATCGAAAGACCGGAAAGGAAATCCGGTCCGGCAATCCATTGGCGATCCGGGTCCAGCTTCTGGCTCAGTTCGTATCTGGCGCGGACGGTCTCGGCCTTTAGGTGCAGGATATCCTTTACCATGGTGTCCACCAGTTCAAGATAGGAGGCGATCAGTTCACATCCACCCTTGTCCGGACATTCGTTCCATTCGTCATAGAGGTCTGTGATCATGACAGCTCACCTTCCTTTCTGCCGGAAGATGCTTTGATGCCATGCCGCTCACGCATGGAGACTCTTCCTTCAACAGATACGATGTAGGAGTTGTTGATGATGCGGTCCATGATAGCATCGGCAATGGGGCTGTCCTGTTTGGGATCGGCGTTGATTCTTGTATACCACCCTTCCGTTTCATACTGGGTGCAGAAGATAGTGGAGCCTTTCTTGGAACGGTATTCTACGATTTCCAGAAGATCGTAAGCTTCCTGATAGGACAGGCAGCGGATCAGCCATTCATCCAGGATCAGAAGATCCACCTTGGAGTACGCCTTGCTGACCTTCCTGAACTGACCTTCCGCCCGTGCGATGGTGAGTTCATCCAGAAGTTCCGGCATCCGGATGTACCGGACGGAATAAAACTTTCGGCAGGCGGCATTTCCGAGTGCGCATGCGATATAGGTCTTGCCGCTCCCGGTCGCTCCCTTCAGGATGATATGATGCTCATCGTTTAAGTACTGACAGGAGGCGTAGCGGAGAAGTTCGGCCTTATCAAGTTTTCGGTCTTCGTAGTATTCGATCCCTTCCATGGTGGCGGAAGGGATATCGAGATGAGCGTCCCGGATCCGCTTTGCCAGTCTGTTCGCCTGCCGCTTGTTCCATTCAGAATCGACCAGAAGGCCGAAACGTTCTTCAAAGCCGAGCTGGGAATAGGTAGCGGGATCCGCCATCTGGATCTCAAACTCCTTTGCCATGGCGCTGAAGCGCATGGATCTGAGCTGTTCAACGGTAGATGCATTATTCATTGCGCTGTCCCCCTCTGCTGTAGTAAGCGGCTCCCCTGGTGATTCCGTGGCCGGCAGATTCGCTCTGACCGGCAGTCTCCTGTACCGGTTCCTGCCGCGATGCCCCGGTCTTGATCAAAAGGCTGATGTTCCGGACCGTCGGTGCCGAGGCGAGCGCAAGGATCCGCCCGCAGGCATCCTCCAGACGCTTTTTGCTATAGGTTTTTTCAAGCTTTGTCAGACTTGCGCACGATTTATAACCCTGTTCCGCCTCCCTTCCTTCAGTAAGGAAATGATGAACGATCTTTTCGGTGTTCGGGCCGACGGAAGCGGCCCATGCTTCAAACTCTTCTTTATTGTACTGAAGGTATTTCCGATGTGCCTCCGGCATGTGTTCCGGTTTGACGATCGGTTCCCTCTGTGTCACTGCCGCCCTTACATGCGTGGCAACGCGTGTGGAATGATAAAAAACCTCAACCGTGTTCTTTGAGACACGAACATCGACCTTTTCGCCGATCAGATCATACGGTACAGAATACTTGTTGATCCCGTCGGAAATAAGGTAATCTGTCCCAACCTTCGGGTTGAGCCAGATGGCCGGTTCATACGGTGTCCCGGGCAGGGGCTGCAGGAATGCTTTTTCCTCTTCTTCGAAAGCGGTGCTCCGGCAGCCGGGCCGCTTTTTGAACGGCCGGTGGTTAAGTTCCTCCAGTTTTTCTGCTACGGCATCTCTTACTTCGGCGATGGAGAAGAACTTCCGGTCCCGGAGGGCTGCCGTGATCCACGTGGATGCGAACTTTACTGTTCCTTCGGCGGCTGCTTTGTCATCCGGGTGTTTCACACGGGCAGGGACAATAGCAGTACCGTAGTGATCGGACATTTCCTGATAGCTTCTGTTCAGGATGGTCTCGTACCGGGTGTTTTGGATCGTGGCCGTCTTTGTATTGTCCGGGATGAGAAGCCTCGGAACGCCGCCGAAGTAACTGTAGGCATGTACATGGCAGAGCAGCCAGTTTTCTGTCTGCATGTCTGTGCAGGCTTCTGCATAGGCCTTCCAACTGCAGGGAAGGACAGCGACGAAGATGTACGCAGGTTCCTCTTCTCCGGTGACAGGATCCGTGAGGTAGAGCGGATCCCCGGCCCAGTCGACCTGCATGGAGTCACCAGGCTTATGCGTTATCCGCATGGTGGCTTTTGTAACTTTGGCCCAGCGGCGGTACTTTTCGCAGAACTGGGTATACATGTACGGAATGCCATCGGCATCACGGACCTTGACGCAGTATTCACTCCATAAAAGGGTGAGCGTAACGCCTGTCCTTGCCAGTTCACGATGGATCCATTCGTAATCCGGCGTGCTGTAGGGAGATATCGGTGAGATCTTCCCCGGGAAAAGGATCTCCTCAAGCATCTCATTGGAGACATCATCCTCCAACGGCCAGGATACACCTGCCTTTTTGGCAGCTTTGATTGTATCAGCGACAGTATCCCTGGAACTCTGCACCTGTGGCGCGATACTTCGTTGACTGTTTCCGAGGCTGTGAAGCCTCAAAATCTCGCGGTAGTCAATCATAGGACCACCTCCTGTAAATATGATAGTCACACCAAACGATGTGCCAACATCATTATACAGGTGGCCTTCTCACTCCGCGAGGGTGGCCTTATATCCCCGTGACGGTGGCCTTATTTCTCCGTGAAGATGGCCTTATCGACCCGGAATATGTACATTATCTGCAATTTTCTGAATTTCAATATCAGGCATACCGCACCTCAACTTTCCTGATTGCAGACAGAAAGCTGTTTGCATCGATGTATAAGTTTTCCAAAATCGGTGTTAAATCTATATAGTCTTCGATTGGATCCTCTGTGTGAAAGTATTTTGCCATCACAACAACGTATCCGTTATCCCAACGTTTGACACTCTCAAAACGATCCAAACTGTACGGGCCCCTGAATCGTATAACTTTGTCCCCGTATGTGAAAGAAATGATATCTTTTATGTTTGATAAATATGCTATCCCGTCCATTTCTTCCGCCTTGATACCACCTTAAATGACATCTTTCCTGTCATAGATTTCCACGAAAATGTTCTCTTTTTCAATT
>JAZUFV010000048.1:0-3415 GCA_045640845.1 Lachnospiraceae bacterium | reverse complement strand
TCACAGAACGACATGGCTACGATCCGACTTCACTGACAATGGCAAATATAAGTATTGCCAGTATCAGTTCCATAAGAAACAATCCCGATGAAGTTGAACGTTTTCTCGTTTCCATCAGTCTGCTGCCTCTGCCCTCACGCCCACAATGGCGGTCTGCTCCCTGCTTTCGTTATCCGTACATGTAACCTTGTAAAGATCTGTTTTTATTTCTTCAATCTCCAGGTTCTGTATTTCCATGATCATGTCTCCGGAAGCTGCTGAAAGAGGAGCTCCGTCCCTTGCAAAAAGTTCTTTCAGAAAACCTCCGTCTTCATAAATGTAAGTTCTGTAGATGCTGCCGGAAAGTTCGGTTTCAAAAACCATTGCTTTCTTTCCTTCAACTTCTCCGAGTGAGATACGGCCTTCATCATTCTGATGCACTCTTTCCGTAATGTATGCACAGGCCATATCCGCGCCGAAACTTGCGTTTGAAGAATCAACCGTCTTTTTATATACACGGGCAGCAAAAAGGATCACGGCCAGCGCACAGAGTGCAAATACAAAGAAGAGCGCTGCCGGAAAAAGGAAATCCACCATATGCTTTTTTTCGGTTCCTTTGCCTGCCATTATTTTTCCAGTTCTATTATTGTCACCTCGGGACGGATGTTTTCGCCGTAATCGATTATGTCGACAAAAAATCTGTTTTCGTCATAAGTGAGGCCGTATTTTTCCTTAAGATACTGAGTGTCGGGAGGGTATTTTCCTTCCACTGTATAACAAAACGTAATGTCGTTGTTGACCGCCTTCTCCAGAAGTTCCATCTGCCGGCCTGTATCGCCTTTTTTCATTCCGACAAGAAAGATTACAAAAATAGCCACGACAAGCACAAAAACAACGGCTGAAAGAATCAGTCTCTTTGAATTGCCGTCATTATTCTTTTCTTCATAGCTGAAACGTTTAGTCAAAACGGATACCCTTCTTTAGATTCCTGATATGATACCCAGCAGCGGAAGCATTACCGAAAGCAGGATCACACCTACCAGTACTGAAAGCACAATTACTATTGTCGGCTCAAGTGCAGCCAGTGTGTTGCCCAGACGGGTGTCCACTTCATTTTGGTTCATGTCTGAGATCTGCTCAAGCACCTGCGGTGCCGCGCCGGTCTTTATGCCCACTGAAAGCATTTTTGAATAGATACCTCCGAAAAGGCCTGTCTCCTTGAGGGCTTTTTCAGCATCCTCCCCATCGGCGACTTTTCTCTTTGCCTCTGAAAGGACTTCCTCCAATGCCGGTTCTTCATTAAGATCAGCTGCCAGGATAAGGCTTTCATTCATATCAAGTCCGCTCTTTAAGCCGGTTGCAAGTCCTGATGCCAGTCTTGAGGTGGCACGCAGGGTCTTTGACTTTTTCATTATTCCAAGTTTATATCCGAGATTTGAAAAGAATTTCCTTCCGCCTTCAAAGCGGGAGATTATGAAGCAGATAAGAGCGATGGCTGCAATAACTATGAGAACAATGAGTCCCCATCTGCCTATGCCGTTTCCGATGTTAAGAAGCACCTGCGAGATTCCTGTCATTTCCGTACCAAGCTGGGCATATACCTGATTGAAAATAGGAAGGACAACCACAAGGAGCACAATGATAACGATAAGCATCATTGCCGCCATGATCGCAGGATAAATGACTGCACTTCTTACCGCACGGCTTACCTCTTCCTCACGTTCATAATAATGGCTTAGTGAATCAAAAACCTCATCAAGGGTACCTGTCTCCTCGCCAAGCTTAACCATGGCAAGCATGTACTTTGGAAAGACGCCTGTCTGCTCCATTGCATCATGAAGACTGTAGCAGGTTATCATGTTGTCTGTTATGCCCTGAAGAATGGCCCTTTCTGCTTCGGAATCACTTTCCTCAAGCATCGTGCTGATTCCCTCCGTTGCAGATATTCCTGATGAAAGGATCAGGGACATCTGACCGCAGAAAGCTGAAAGTTCGGTATTTGAAAGCTTCTTTTCTTTTATTGCGCCCACCTTGTGCCTCCGCATATCTGTTTGAATCTGTTTGTTGAAGGTATTTTAACACCTGTGCCCGTATTTTACCACAAGTGACAGCCGGATAATAATATAAGGAACCGCCCTGCGGCGGTTCCGCGAATCTGCGTTTTCAGTTGTGATGCATGAATATGGTTCTGTTGACACATCATGACATGTGCCATGAGAACGGTTCTTTTGATAAACCGCAGCATGTATGTTCAGGCAAAAATTTCAAGAAGATCGCTGAATTCGTGCAGGGTATACTCCTGCCCTTCACAGCTGCCGAAGCCATAGGATGCAAAAACAAACGGCAGCCCCGCCTTATGAGTGGAATTGCAGTCCTTCTGGATATCGCCCACATAGAATGCATTATCCTCAGTGAATCCGTTTCTTTCTGCCACAAGAAGCATGTTCTCATCCTTCTGGCGGAGAGTGTTCCCCCATTCCTCGCAGTCAATAAAAAGGTCTTCCATCTTCATTGACTTAAGAAACGCATTTATATATCCCTTCTGGCAGTTGCTGACCACCGCCAGCTTATACCCGCGGCTTACAAGTTCTTCCAGAGTTTCCCTTACCTTTGGAAAAAGAATTCCGCCATGCTCTGCAATATATTCCACTTCAAAAGTTTCGCATTCATGCATCATCTGAAGCATGGTCTTTTCGGGAATTCCGGAAAAGAATTCATCGGCAATTTCTGCCATTGTGCGGCCCATTACCGAACGGATATCTGCGCTGTCAAGCTGCAGCCCTGCGGTAAGAGCCTTCCACTCAGGCTTATTCAGGATAATGTTCCAGGAAACAGCTACGTTCTCGCTTGAATCCCAGAGTGTCCCATCAAGATCAAAAATCAGTATTGGTTTCATAATGTGATACTGTAGCACAATTACGGTCTGTTTTAAACAGCCGTTTTCTCGTCATGTTATTTCCTGCATACATATACCCGCAAATTGCAACGCTTCCTTCGTTATCCGGGTACCTTTTCACGCCTCAAGCCGCGCTTATTTCATAATTCTCTAACACTGACAGGTATTGTGTAAGAGAGCCACTCTAACATAAGGTGTATCGATGTAAGAGAATTCTCCCTCAAATTTGCTTTATTCTGCTTTTATCCTTGAAAAATTCCGGAATTCCCTAACACTGACAGGCTCTATGTAAGAGAACTGCTCTAACATAAGGTATGCTCGTGTTAGAGAATTAACCTTATTTTTACCTTTTTCTTTATCAATATCCTCGGCAAACGCCAGAATTCTCTAATACTGACTGTGCCTATGTTAGAGAGCTGCTCTAACATTGACTATGCTCATGTAAGAAAATTACCTCATATCTTTAGAAATCCCTGGCTTAGGCAGCACCACCTCGCCGCCTGTCAAGGGAAGCTCCACCGCTTCGCGCCCTTGACAGGC
>JAZUFV010000047.1:0-6614 GCA_045640845.1 Lachnospiraceae bacterium | reverse complement strand
CTACAGCCGGCTGCGAAAAGTGCGGTACATGCGGCGGTGCTGATACTACAGACAAAATCTTTGCACTCAGCAGAGAAGAAGTTGAAAAGTATTTCCCTGAAAAAGATGCAAGAAGAGCTGCTGCAACTCCTTATGCTTTGTTTAAGGGAGCATACCAGTGTGACGAAAACGAATCATGCGTATGGTGGACAAGATCTATCGGATGCCAGCAGTTCGCAGCACTCCGTGTTAACGTTACCGGCGGTTTCAGCGGAACAATCTATGATGACAATAAGGCTCACCGTGCAGCACGTCCTGCAATGTGGATCAAGGTAGACTAAGGAGGTAACAAAAATGGCATATGAAGTAGGTCAGGTTGTTAAATTTGGTTCTTATCCACAGAGCGATGTAACCGGAAACACAGCAGAACCTCTTACATGGAAGGTTCTCAAGGTTGAAGGCGGAAAGGCCCTTCTCATTACAGAGTATGGTATTGACAATGTTATGTTCCATAACGGAAACATGAACCTTACCTGGGATACATGCGATATGAGAAAGTGGCTTAACGGCGAATTCATGGACAAGGCTTTCACAGCTGATGAAAAGGGACAGATTCTTGAATCAACTCTTGAAATCAAGGGAAGCAAGGTTCATGGTGCTCCGGGCTGCGCTGATACTGTTGATAAGGTTTTCCCAATCAGTATTGATGATGCTTATGAACTTTTCGCATCAGATGAAGAGCGTGGCTGCAAGGCTACACCTTACGCTGCTGCTAAGGGCGCTTTCGTTCATGCAAGCAACGGCAACTGCTGGTGGTGGCTCAGAAACCCTGGTTATTATCCAAGTGATACAGCAGGTGTAAATTATCAGGGCCGCGTACATGAGAGCGGAGATAATGTAAGTTCACCTAGTGATGCAGTTCGTCCTGCAGTATGGGTAAAAATCGGATAATTAAAATCTGAGATTATTTAAAAAGCGGCGTAGCTTTGGCTATGCCGCTTTTTCATTATTTTCTGTTTCTTTTTCTGCTATTTCATCGTTTCTTTTGTTGATAAAGTATACTACCAGATTCGTTGTGACAAAAATAAAATTCAGAATATAAACTGCCAGAACATAAGTTATCTTGCCGGTTATCAGTTTTGCACTGATTCCTGCTACGTAGCCGAGGTCGATCAGAAGTATAAACGGCAGGCTCATGGACTTTGCAGTTTTAGCTTTTATGTTTTTTATGACCGAAAGCGGCCAGGAAAGACCAAAACAAACCAACATAACAGTTTCAAGTATTTCAGACATAACAGAGCTCTCCTTTTTGTTGATTGCCGTAATTATAGCATAAAATCAAAAATGCAATGAAAAACTTTACAGATATTGATTCTTGACTATTAGGTACCTAACGAATAGAATATAAATATTGTTAGGTACCATATCATTTTTTAAGGAGGGAATTATGCAAAAGTTTGATCATGAAGACAAAGATGAAAACATAAAGCATCTTATTCGCAGGCTTCACAGGTATTTTTTTGTGCATAGCTGTCAGGGAATGAGTCAGGGAAAAGTTCTCGGATTCCTTCTGAACGGTCCTAAATCCCAGAAAGACATTCAGGACTATATGCAGGTTTCTGCTGCTTCTGTAAGTGAACTCATCAGCAAACTGGAAGTGAAAACACTTGTATGCCGTGAAAAAAGTGAAAACGACCGAAGACTTGTTAATATTTCCCTTACTGAAAAAGGGAAAAAAGAAACAGAAGAGTTCCTGAATATAGATAAAGACGATACATCAATTCCGCTTTCGGATGATGAAAAAGATGAACTGCTTTCTCTTCTCTGGAAGATGGAAAATCATTATATGGCGCAGACACAGGCGCAGAATGAAGACGCTATAAAATAACAGAAGGTTTTAATATATGAAGTTTTTGTTTAGTTACATCAAGCCGTACAGGTGGCGGGTGGTGTTTGTCATCTTCCTTAAGCTTGTGGCAACTTTCGTTGAATTGCTCATTCCGTATGTGCTTGAGCATCTGCTTGACGATGTCGCTCCGACAGGTAATCTGAAGACAATTCTTCTCTGGGGAGTGATCATGCTGGTTCTTACGGCAGGACTCTGGGTTACCAATGTCCCGGCCAACAGAATGGCGGTAAAAACATCGTCTCAGGTTGCGTATGCAATCAGAAAAGATCTTTTCTGGAAATCCCTTAAGCTTTCAGGAAACCAGTTTGACGGGTTCGGACTTCCGTCAATTACATCCAGAATGACCTCTGATTCATACAACCTGCAGGATTTTGCGCGTATGTTCCAGTCCATTGGTGTCAGGGCCCCTATGATGCTGTTCGGAGGCATCATTGTTTCCATGACTATGGATCCCGGTCTGGGCATGATTCTTATCATCATCGCGCCTATCGTTATTGCAGCGGTACTTATCCTTTCTTTCAAAGGCATCCCGCTTTATGACAACGTTCAGAGGAGCATTGACGATATTACACGTGTAATGAGGGAAAATATCACAGGTATCCGCGTGGTTAAGGCTCTTTCAAAGGAAGATTATGAAAAGAACCGTTACGAGGATGTAAATGCCGAGATGTACAGGAGGGAGAGAAAAGCCAATACGGTCATGTCACTTCCGGGACCTATCATGACGCTTTTCCTTAATCTGGGTCTGACGGCTGTTGTATATTTCGGAGCTGTCCGTGTTAATGCAGGACAGACTGAACCGGCTGTTATCCTGGCATTCCTTACTTATTTCAATATGATCCTTATGGGCGTAATGGGCCTCAGCAGGGTTTTCCTCGGAATGTCAAAGGCGAATGCATCTTCCCAGCGTGTTGCTGCAATAGTAAATCTTCCTGAAGATCTGGTACAGATACCTGATTCGGAAGCAGCTCATACGGAAAGCGATTCCTTTATTGTATTTGACAATGTTTCATTCAATTATGGCGTTGACAGCCGGAGAGAACATAAGCTAAAGGGCTTTGCGGGAGAAAAAAGAAAAGGAAGCCTGGAAAATATCAGCTTTGATATCAAAAAAGGCGGTTCACTCGGAATCATAGGGCCTACAGGCTGCGGAAAAACCACTATCATCAACCTTCTGATGCGTTTTTATGATGCAACGGAAGGAAGTGTGTTCATTGACGGTAAGGATGTAAGAACATATAACCTGGACGAACTCCACGGAAAGTTTGGAGTGGTATTCCAGAACGATGTTGTTTTTGCCGATACCCTTGCAGAGAATATAGCATTCGGAAGAGAAGTGACAAGAGAGGAAATCAGGGAAGCCGCAAATGATGCATGTGCCGCTGAGTTTATAGAGCAGTACGAAGAACAGTACGATTTTGAAGCATCCATTCATGGTTCCAACCTTTCAGGCGGACAGAGACAGAGAGTACTCATTTCCAGGGCTCTGGCTGGGCATCCGGAAATACTTGTTCTGGATGATTCATCAAGTGCACTTGACTACAAGACTGACTCTCTCTTAAGAAAAGCTATCCGCGAGCATCACAGTGATGCAACAATGCTTATCATTGCTCAGCGTGTCAGCTCAATAATGAATCTTGATAACATAATTGTTATGAACGAAGGCAGGATCATCGGCATAGGAACTCATGAAGAGCTGATGAACAGCTGCCCTGAATATCAGAACATTTATAAAGTACAGATGGGAGAGGAGGCTTAATCATGGCAAGACACGGTGGATCTGAAATGAAAAAGCCTAAGGATTCCAAGGGCACTTTCAAAAAAATGGTGAAATACCTTTCACATTATAAGCCGGCACTGGCTGTTATTTTCATTCTTTGTATTATCAGCAACGTTTTTGCCCTGCTTGGGCCAAAGCTTGCAGGAGAAGCAATAAACGAAGCAGCAGCCGGCGTGGGATTGGTCAATTTTGACAACATTACACGTTATGTTATCCTGATGCTGATATTTTATCTTACATCCTCGCTTACCAATATTGCGATAACGGTCATTATGGTTTCCGTTTCAAAACTTATCGCAAAGAGAATGAGAAAAGATGTATTCGATAAGCTTATGAAACTGCCTGTAGGTTTCTTTGACCGTAACCAGGCAGGTGATATCATCAGCCGTGTTTCATACGATATTGATGTTGTAAGCACATGTCTGGCAACGGATATAAACTCCATACTTACCAGCGTGGTAACCATCATAGGAGCATTTGTGATGATGATCGTCGTATCACCTCTGCTTTCGATAGTTGTATGTGTTACCATTCCGCTTTCCGTTTTATTTACTTTATATATGCGTAAAAAGACTCAGCCGAGATATGCAAAGAGATCTAAAAATTACGGTATCATGAACGGATTTGTAGAGGAAATCCTGAGCGGACAGAAGACCATACAGGCATACGCATATGAAGAAAAGATCCGTGATAAATTTGATACAGTAAATCAGAATGCCAGAGATGCATACTGGGAAGCAGACTCCCTGGCAATGATCACAGGTCCTTCAATGAATGTGCTTAATACTTTATCAATGACTCTTGTAGCGGTTCTGGGGTCCATCCTGTATATGAACGGAGCTGTATCTCTCGGTCAGGTTTCATCATTCGTACTTTATTCAAGAAAGTTCTCAAACCCGATCAATGAGATTGCCAACATCTTCAATGAAATATTCTCAGCGCTTGCTGCGGCAGAGAGAGTTTTCAACCTTCTTGGAGAGCCTGAGGAGGTCAGCGATGCTGAAAATGCTCAGGAACTTGATGATGTTAAGGGCCATGTTGAGATGGAGCATGTAAGCTTCGGATATCTTCCGGAAAAGATTGTTCTCCATGACCTTAATCTTGATGCACCTTCAGGAAAGCAGATCGCTATAGTCGGTCATACCGGGGCAGGAAAGACAACGATCATCAACCTTCTTATGCGGTTCTATGATGTTAATTCAGGCTCAGTAAGGGTTGATGAAAAAGATGTACGTGAGTATACCAGGTCAAGCCTCAGAAAAGCATATGCAATGGTCCTTCAGGAAACCTGGATGTTTAAGGGGACTATTTTTGAGAACATAGCATACGGAAAAGAAGGGGCAACAATGGAAGAGGTTGTGGCCGCAGCAAAAGCTGCACACATCCACAACTTCATCATGCAGCTTCCTGACGGATATGAGTCTGTGATCAGTGAGGATGGCGGCAACATTTCCAAAGGACAGAAACAGCTGCTCACAATTGCGAGAGCCATGCTTTATGATTCAAAGATACTTATCCTTGATGAGGCCACATCCAACGTTGATACAACTACCGAACGCCAGGTGCAGGCAGCAATGAAAGAGCTGATGAAGGGAAAGACATGTTTTACCATAGCCCACAGACTTTCCACCATACAGCATGCAGATAATATCCTGGTTGTTGATGCCGGAGATGTTGTGGAGCAGGGCACTCACGATGCTCTCATGGCGAAGAAGGGATTTTATTACAATCTTTATAATGCCCAGTTCAATTAAAACAACGGCCTTCCGCACATGAAGCGGAAGGCCTGATTCTTTTTTAGAAAATATTTGACATCCACTTGCAACATATATATAATATCTAACCGTGACGGCGTATCTTTGCGCATATTTTCAGAGCCCGAAAATAGGCGGAGAGGTTACCGGAAGTAAAATGTATATAGGGATTTGCTGAGGCAAATCAAAAACATTTAGGAGGAATTTTATGAACACATTTATGGCAAATCCTTCAAAGATCGAAAGAAAATGGTTCGTTATCGATGCTGAAGGACAGACACTCGGTCGCATGGCAACAGAAGTTGCTAAAATCTTAAGAGGAAAGAACAAACCTATCTTTACACCTCATGAAGATTGCGGTGATTACGTTATCATTGTAAATGCTGAAAAAGTTCGCTTTACCGGAAGGAAACTTGAACAGAAGATCTACTACAATCATTCCGATTATGTTGGAGGAATGAGAGAGACAGATCTCAAGACAATGATGGACAAAAAGCCTGAAAAGGTTGTTGAACTCGCAGTTAAAGGTATGCTTCCAAAGGGACCTCTGGGACGTCAGATGATTAAGAAATTATTCGTTTACGCCGGTCCTGAGCATAAGCACCAGGCACAGAAGCCTGAGAGCTACACACTGTAAGCTGAAAGGGGGAAATAATCATGGCAAATAAATTCTACGGAACCGGAAGAAGAAAAAAGAGTATTGCAAGAGTTTATCTTGCACCGGGCAAAGGAGAAATAACTATCAATAAGAGATCACTTGATGAATATTTTGGTCTTGATACATTGAAAGTTATCGTTCGTCAGCCTCTTGAAGCTGTTAACGCAGTTGATAAGTATGATGTTATCGTTACCGTTAAGGGCGGTGGCTTCACCGGCCAGGCAGGTGCTGTAAGACACGGCATCGCAAGAGCTCTCTGCGAAGCAGATGCAGACAACCGTGAAGTTCTTAAGAGCGCAGGATACCTTACAAGAGATCCTCGTATGAAAGAACGTAAGAAGTACGGTCTCAAAGGCGCAAGACGCGCACCACAGTTCAGCAAGCGATAATTTCAGTTACCAAAGAGATAATCAGTTTCACAACGGATTACGTCTCAGGACAATTCAATACGATTTACGACACCTCAGGACATTGTCCTGGGGTGTTTTTTGTTGGAATTTGAAGCTGGATGTGAAAACACGATGTCATTGAAGT
>JAZUFV010000046.1:0-12209 GCA_045640845.1 Lachnospiraceae bacterium | reverse complement strand
AAAATCCAGGAATCGTGTAGAAGATTGATGGAAGGAGAAGGCAGGTTAGAGACAATAATTCTACACGAAAGGCGAAAAATCAGGATATCGTGTAGAAATGCCGGATGGAGGGGAGACTGAAATAGGCTAATGGTATAGGAGTATTATTTATTTGCAGGATATATCAGTTTAAAGGCTGCCGGAACAAAAAAGTTGACGATCTCCGAGGCGGTAACTGAGATCTCAGAAAGAGTTTCAGCCGCCATATCGCCCGCTTTTCCGTGAAGCCATGTTCCGAGAAGGGCGGCGTCTGCTGCAGAATATCCCTGTCCGCAGAGAGCAGCGATCATTCCTGTGAGGACATCTCCGGAACCGCCGGTGGCCATTCCCGGGTTGCCTGTTGTGTTGATATAGGCATCATCCGCGGTTCCCACAATTGAGCCGGCACCTTTCATGACAACAACGGCACCGTACTGCCTTGAAATTTCCGCAAACATTTCTTCGCGGCTTCCTTCGCCGACAAGCCTTTGTGCTTCTCCCGCATGAGGAGTCATTACAAGCTGAGCCCGTGATCCTTTAGTAAGAGCTGAAAGCTCTGCAGAAGCGGATATCATATTGAGTGCATCTGCATCAAGCACCAGCTTTCCTTCATAGGTTTCAAGGATCGTGCGGAGGATGCGTTCCGTTTCAGGTTTTTTTCCCAGACCGGGACCTGCCGCTATGGCATCGTATTTTGAAAAATCTGTTATGTCATCAAAAGAGATACACATTGCTTCAGGCACAGCTGTCTGAAGAATGGTATATATCGGGCTTTCAAGGGAAGGCAGCAGAAAGCTTACCAGACCTGCGCCGGCTTTCAGGGCAGCCCTTCCGCAGAGGACGGCAGCACCGGCCATTCCTACTGAGCCCGCAAAAATAAGGACTCTTCCAAAGTCACCCTTATGGGCATCTGTTTTTCTTCTGATCATTTTTGACCTGGCAAGTTCTTCATCAAACGGTTTCATACTTTCTCCCTGAAAATTTCATGTTGGTTTCCGGCTGCGGATATACTTTTTCCGCAAACATTATACTCTAATGAAAGATATTTGTCAGGAGATGTGATACAATATGAAATGGTTTATTATGATTTGAAGAGGCAGATTATATGAAACGCACCCCGGAAAACGGAACGGGTAAAAAACTGAACACAGGCGCAAAAGTCCTGCTGATCATACTGGGAATCCTCGTAGTGCTGGCAGCCGCTTTTCTTGCCCTCAGTGCAAAAAAAGAAGTACATGTCAACCTGCAGGGAGATGAAGAGGTAATAATTCCTTACGGAAGCCAATATACCGAGGAGGGAGCAGAGGCTCTCTGGGAGAGCAGGGTCTTTCCTTTCATTAACGGAGAACTTGAGGTAAGTGCGGAAGGCAGCGTGGACGGGCAGACGCTTGGTGAGTATAAGATCACTTACCGGGCTGAATACAAAGGCATCACAGGAGAAGCGGTAAGGACAGTTACAGTGAAGGATGAAGAACCGCCGGTGATCACGCTTGAGACAAAGCCGGATTATTACACACTTCCGGGACAGCCTTATGCGGAAGAAGGTTTCAAAGCTGTTGATAATCACGACGGAGATGTGACGGCGCAGGTAAAGGCCGTGGAAAAAGACGGAACCGTCACATACACGGTTTCCGATTCCTCCGGAAATGAAGCATCCGCCGAAAGAAAGATATTTTATGATGACAGAACCGCTCCCGAGATATTCCTTGACGGAGATGATACTGTGCTTGTCGGTGAAGAATGGAACGGGACATTCACGGCATCAGATAATGTTGACGGAGACATAACAGACAAGGTGCAGGTTGAAGGATCGGTGGACATAAACACTCCGGGAACCTACACCATTAAATACACTGTAGAGGATAAATACAAAAATAAGGCCGAGGCTGAACGCACTGTGACAGTCCTCAGCAAGAACAGAGGCACGGGAGCCTGGGGCGAGGCCGTAAGCGGTGACAAGATCGTTTTTCTTACTTTTGATGACGGCCCGGGCCCGTATACGGAAAGACTGCTGGAAATACTGGGAAGATATGAAGTGCCTGCAACATTCTTTGTTACCAACCAGTTTCCGGGGTATCAATACCTGATAGGCGCGGAGGCTGCAGCCGGACATACGGTGGCTGTCCACACGTATTCGCATGAGTACTCGTATATATACAGCAGTATAGGCGCATACTGGGAAGACTTTGACCGGATGAACGATGTCATTGAGTCACAGACCGGTTCAAGAAGCGATGTTTTCAGATTCCCGGGAGGATCTTCCAACATGGTAAGCGCAAGTTATTGCAGCGGCATAATGACAGCTCTCACAGATCAGGCCACTGAGATGGGTCTTGATTATTATGACTGGAATGTTTCAAGCGGGGATGCCGGAGAGACCACAAGCAGTGCCCAGGTTGCGGCAAATGTTATTGCGGGAATGCAGAGCACGGGAGTTTCTGTGGTGCTGATGCATGATATACATGATTACACGGTTGATGCCATTGAAGAGATCATAAAATACGGACTTGCCAATGGTTATACATTTATGAGACTGGAAAAAGGAAGCACATATTGCCATCACGGGGTAAACAACTGATGTCTGAAGGGGAACGCCGCCGGCTTACCCCGGAGGAGAGGGAAGCGCGGAGAAAAAAAGCATTGCGGGCAAAGCGCCGGAAAGAAAGACGCAGAAAGAAGATCATTAAATTCTGCATAGCCTGGGGCGCAGTGCTTGCGGTCATAATAGTGCTGATAGTGGTCATTGTCAGTGCTGCGGGAAAGTCAAAAGAGAAAAAACAGGAAGAGGCAGAAAGCCTTACGGCGCAGACGGAAATCACCACTGAAGAGCCGACCACAGAGGAACCTACAACCGAGGAGCCGACCACGGCATTTGTCTGGACCGGGGAAACCGCGGAAGAGATGATAGAAAATGGCGAGGCGGAAAAGATTGTATTCCTCACATTTGATGACGGCCCTTCGTCCGAAACATCCAGACTTCTTGATATTCTGGCAAAGCATAACGCCAAGGTAACTTTCTTTGTTACGGCGGGCACAAGCGAGGAATATCAGGACATGATAACCCGCGAATATAACGAAGGCCATTCGGTGTGCGTACATACGCTGTGCCACGATTACGAGACGATATATTCCAGCGAAGAAGCCTTTTGGAATGACAATACAGCAATGAATGATTTCATAGAAAAGAAGACCGGTCACAGGTCCGACCTTCTGAGATTTCCGGGAGGAGCTTCAAACGGAGTCAGCGCCACTTATAACGACGGCATAATGACCAGACTTGTGGCATCCGTAAATGATCACGGATTTGACTTTGTTGACTGGAATGTTTCAAGCGGCGACGGCGGCGGAGTCACTGACCACGACGAGCTGTTCAACAATACGATTGAAGGAATTGAACAGTGGGATGTTCCGGTGGTGCTCTTTCATGACACACATCCTGAGTCCGTTGATGTTATAGAGGACGTCATCACCTACTGTGAAGAAAAGGGATACACCCTCCTTCCTTATGTGAGGGGGATTTACGAATGTCACCACGGAGTGAGCAACTGATTTATGGGTAAGATATTCTTTTTAATGGGAAAAAGCGCATCCGGCAAGGATACAGTATATGACAGGCTCATTAAGGACTTAAGCTTAGGCCTGGTTCCGTATGTGGGCTATACCACCCGTCCGATAAGGGCAGGCGAACATGACGGAGTGGAATACCATTTTTCAGACGAGGAAGAGCTGGCTGCTTTTGAAAAGAGCGGAAGGCTTATTGAAAAAAGGGTATATCACACCGTTTACGGTGACTGGTATTACTTCACCGTTGATACGGATGAAGTGGATCTTGATAAGGCTGCATATCTTTACATTGGTACGCTTGAATCATATGTGCAGATGAAGAAATACTACGGCGAGGATGCCGTTCTGCCGATATATATTGAGGTGGAAGACGGACTGAGACTGGAAAGGGCCATCAAAAGGGAAAAGAACCAGAAGAACCCGGGATATGCCGAGCTTTGCCGCAGATTCCTTACGGACAGCGAAGACTTCAGTGAGGCAAACCTGAAGCAGGCGGGTATAACAAGAAGGTTTCAGAACGTGGAGCTGGACAGCTGCCTTGAGGAAATAAAGGAATTCATTAAACAGGCGGAATAAACTTTGAAGCAGATACTGGGAAACGAACGGAATATAGAACATCTTTCCGAGGCACAGCGCACCGGAAAGCTTTCCCATGCATATATAATCAACGGCCCGAAGGGAAGCGGAAAGAAAACTTTTGCCGGGTTCATAAGCACGGCCCTTCTTTGCGATGAGCTGGGAAAGGACGATGGTCAGGCCGATATCTTTTCCATGATGGGAGGGGCTCCGAAGCCAAAAAGGCTTTTAAGGGACGGAGCATGCGGAAGCTGCCCTTCATGTGTGAAGGCAGAGAGCGGAAATCATCCCGACATAATTACCGTGACGCATGAAAAGTCAACGGTGCTCTCAATAAAGGAACTTCGCGATCAGGTTATAAACGATGTGAACGTAAAGCCTTATTATGGGCCATATAAGATCTACATCATTCCTGATGCGCAGCTGATGAATGAAAACGGACAGAATGCCCTCCTGAAAACAATTGAGGAACCGCCGGAGTATGTCATCATTTTCCTGCTCACTGAAAATGCCGATATGCTGCTTGATACCATAAGGTCAAGGTGCATAAGGCTTGACATGGAAAAGCTCCCCGCAGAAACGCTCATCAGGCAGCTTCAGGAAAATTACGGAGCAGATGCACATGAAGCAGCAGGGAATGCAGCTTTTGCTGACGGAAATCTGGGGAAAGCCATTGAACTTACAAAGGGCAGCGAGGCCGGTTTCATAAACGGAATTACTGAACTGCTTAAAAACATAAAGCGTACCGATGCAGATGTGATAATTGAAAAGGCAGCAGAGATAGGCAAGGACGGAGCCTATGAGGCCATCGATATCATCAGGATGTGGTACAGGGATGTTCTTGTCATCAAGGCATGTCCCGGCACGGAACAGAGACTTTATTTCCCGGAAGAAGCCGGCAGCCTGAAAAAGCAGGCAGCAGATATAAGCTTTGAGGGATTAAACAATATATTAACGGCATTGGATGATACAAAAGAAAGGATTGACTTAAGCGTTAAAGCGGAGGCAGCTCTTGAAAATCTGCTGCTTTGCGCAAGACGTCAAAAATGAGGTAAACATATGGTAAAAGTTATTGGAGTAAGGTTTAAGCAGAACGGCAAGGTGTATTATTTTGACCCTTGTGATTTTGATATCAAACCTACAGATGCAGTTATTGTGGAGACCATACGCGGAGTTGAATTTGGTCAGGTTTCGGGTGAGATCAAAGAGGTTGATGAAGCCGAGATTTCCGGCACACTCAAGCCTGTTTTGAGAATTGCCACCGAAGGGGACAGGGCTCAGGCGGAAGAAAACAAGGAAAAAGAGAAAAAGGCATTTGATGTCTGTCTTGAAAAAATCGCAAAGCACGGACTTGAGATGAAGCTGGTTGATGTTGAGTATACATTTGACGGCAAGAAGATCCTGTTCTACTTCACAGCCGACGGACGCGTTGATTTCCGTGAGCTTGTAAAGGATCTTGCAAGTGTTTACAGAACACGTATTGAGCTGAGGCAGATAGGTGTGCGCGATGAGACAAAGGCCATGGGCGGCATAGGCGTCTGCGGCAGGGAGTTCTGCTGCCATACATTCCAGAGTGAGTTTCAGCCGGTTTCCATCCGCATGGCCAAGGATCAGAACCTCTCTCTTAACCCTACAAAGATCTACGGGGCATGCGGCAGGCTGATGTGCTGCATCCGTTATGAGGAAGAAACTTATAAGGAACTGAACAAGATGCTGCCTTTTGTGGGCGATGAAACAACCACCGAAGACGGCTTTAAGGGAACTGTAAGCGCAGTCAACATTCTGCGCCAGAAGATAAAAGTGCTGGTTGAACTCGGAAATGATGAAAGGGAAATGCGTGAATACGATGCCGGCACCCTGAAATTCATCAGAAAGAAAGGCAAGCAGCAGAAGCAGGAGCTTACTCCTGAAGAAATTCAGATCATGGAAGACATGAAGAAGGATCAGATTTGACACCGGAACTTCTTGAAGGAGAACGAATAGACGATCTTGAACGGAACGGCTACCGCATAATCCAGAAGACAGACGGATTCTGTTTTGGCATGGATGCGGTCCTGCTTTCCGGGTTTGTTTCCGAGCGCGAAACAGGCAGGATGATAGACCTGGGAACGGGCACAGGCATCATCCCCATCCTTTTAAGGGCAAAGACAAACATCCGGGATCTTACAGGACTTGAAATCCAGCCTGAGAGTGCCGAGATGGCGCAGCGTTCAGTTAAAATGAACGGCCTTGAAAATGAGATAAAGATCATTCAGGGTGACATAATGTGTGCTGCGGAGACTTTTGGAAAAGGGGTTTTCGATGTGGTAACATCAAATCCTCCGTACATGAAGGCAGGAGCAGGCATTGTAAATCCAAGGAACACCAAGGCAATAGCCCGCCACGAGATACTCTGTACATTTGAGGGCATTGCGGCTCAGACACGCGCCCTGCTGAAATCAGGCGGCAGATTTTATCTGGTACACCGCCCTGAAAGACTGGCAGAGATCCTTGATACCCTCAGGGCAAACCACCTTGAGCCAAAGCGCCTCAAGATGGTCCACTCTTTTGCGGATTCAGAGGCGACGATGTTCCTTCTTGAAGCCGTAAGCGGAGGAGCTGGCGGCATGAAAGTTGAAAAGCCGCTGATAATATATAAGGAAAAAGGCGTATATACCGACGAAATCTATGATATATACGGATTCTGAGATAAATATTTATGGACGCATATGTAAAAAAACTTGTAACTGAAAACTGTAAGGCCCTTGAAGAAAGCGGAAAGACCCTGGAGGATATTTTCAGGGTAATGTTTTCAAGGCCTGAGGAAATAATGGCGGAATGGCTTGAAGACGGCGAGCGCCGCTTCATGACGTTTGCGGAAGGTGAGAAAAAGATCCGCAATGCAGCGTATGTGCTTTCACAGCGCATTCCTATTAAAGGCAGCTTTGTGGCACTTGATATGGAAAACAGCCCCCGCTGGATAGTTGCATTCTGGGCAATCCTGATGTCAGGCAGCAAGCCTTATCTGGTAAACAGAAGACACCCTTCAAACCTCACCAGGGGGATACTTTCCACTCTTAAGGTAATGTTTTCCGTTGCGGAAGATGCGGGCGATTATCCGTGTATGATGATAAATGCAGACGAGCTGGAAGAAACGGGGCATGAGGACTTTGTCCCTTCCTGTTTTGCAGATGAGGTTGCACTTTCAACATCTGCAACCACATTGAATGAGGTCATCTGCATTTACAACGGACAGAAGATTTCAAACCAGATAATGAACTGCAAAGGCATACTTCTGGAAAATGACCTTATGCCGGAGTTCTATCACGGAGCCTTAAAGCAGCTGGCATTTCTGCCTTTCTATCACATATTCGGCCTGATGGCGGTTTATTTCTGGTTTTCTTTTTTTGCAAGACCTATGGTCTTCATGAAGGATTACAGCGCCGATTCAATTCTGAACACTGTCAGAAAGCTTGAAGTTACCCATATTTTTGCTGTGCCTATGCTGTGGCACACCATTGAAAGACAGGTTCTGGCAAAGGTAAAAGCTGAAGGAAAGGAAAAGAAGTTCCAAAAAGGCCTGGCGCTTTCCATGAAAGTGCAGAAAGCATTTCCAAAGGCAGGCAGAAAGTTTGCAAAGAGCCTGATGAGTGAGGTAACAGACCAGCTGTTCGGAAAAAGCCCTGTATTTCTTATCAGCGGCGGCGGTTATATCAGGGAGTCATCGCTTTACCTGTTCAACGGCCTTGGCTACCCGCTTCATAACGGTTACGGAATGAGCGAGACGGGGATCACATCCGTTGAGCTTAGAAATAATGTGAAGGCACGTATGGAAAATTCCATAGGAAAGCCTTTTGATTCAATAAAATATGAGATTGATGAAAACGGAGTCCTGATCATTTCGGGTGATTCACTCTGCGCACGCATGATAAGAAATGGCGAAGAAGTGCCGATGAGTGAACGGTATAACTCAGGTGATGTCGTAAGCCGCGATGAACAGGGAAACTATTATATAATGGGCCGCATGGGCGACAGGATAATAGGCGAATCCGGCGAAAATATCAATCCTGATGAAATTGAAAAGGATCTGGATTTTGAATACGCTTCAGACTACTGCGTATTCGGGGAAGGCGAAGGAAGCGAAGAGGAAGTGGCCATTGTCATCCGCCTCGGAAGGGACCTTCCTTCGGATAAGATAAAAGAGACTGCGGATGCAGCCCGCAGTCAGTCAGAAAAGCTGCCGTCCACGTATCAGATAAGGAAATTCTATTTCACATTTGATCCTATCTGTTCGGAAAAAGCCATAAAGGTGAGCCGCAGTTATCTGAAGAGAGGCATTGCAGAAGGCAGCATCAAGCTGATCCCGTTTGAGGATGTGCTTGAAGGAAGAGTATCAGGCCGCGAGGCCGTTGCCCCGGAAGACGAGCTGGGACTTAAGCTGCGCAGGGCTTTTTCTGAGTTTGTTGAGTCAGATGAGGAAAATATAAATCTGGATGATCATTTTATTTATGACCTTGGCGGAACAAGCCTGGATTATTTCTCGCTGGTGATGAGGATAAATGAAATAGTGGGCATTCATCTGGCGTTTGACCGTGACAGCGCATGCTATACAATACGTGATTTCAAGAGAGTTATTGAGAATCTGAAGAATGAATAAACCATTTCTGCTTTTAACAAAAATTACCGGATGGCCGGCGGCAAAGCTTCTTTTCCGCTGGAAGATCCATTATATGAATAAAGAGTCTCAGGGGACTGTGCTCCCAAAGGGCACAATATTAATGTCAAACCACAAATCGCTCTGGGATTTTCCGTTGTATCTTGTGATGTTTTTTAAGACAACGGTGCATTATCTCGTAGCGGAGGTAATCTACAACAAAGGCGGTTTCATGTCATGGCTGTTAAAAAGCCTTGGCTGCGTGAGGGTAAACAGAACAACTTTTGATTTCAGCTTTATCGGTGAGTGTGTGGATATTCTCAGGAAGGGCGGGTGCATAGGCATTTTCCCCGAAGGCCAGCTTCCGAGGAACGGGCAGATGTCGCGCTTCACGCCAAGCTGTGTGATGATCGCACTTGAAAGCGGTGCGGAGATTGTTCCGGTTTATACGGACGGAAATTATTTTAAGGGCCGCGTAAATGTAATGATAGGCGAAAGAATTCAGCTTAAGGAATACTGCAAGTCTGAGAATCCATCGAGGGAAGAAATCTCTGCATGCAATGAGATACTGCTTGCAAAGATCCTTGAGCTTGAGGCAGAGCTGAACCGCCGCAAGGGAAATGAGTAAGGAAGCCAACTATAAATTCAATAAATTTGCCATGGATCTGGGGCGCGTGGTGCTTTCCCCGCTGATACTCTGGTTCAGGGTGAAAAAATTATATCTGCCGGGCGCATTCTCCGGGGAAGAAGAAAAAAAGCTCGGCGGCGCTCTTATAGCGGCAAATCATGTGGGGATGTCAGATCCGTTCATTCTTAACGCAGCATTCTGGTACAGGCGGTTTTTTTACACAACCAGTGAGGAGGTAATGACGGGACTGCGTGGAAAACTCCTTGAAAAAGCGGGCTGCGTGAGGATAGACCGCACCACGGCAGATCTTAAGGCCATAAAGAAGTGCACCGCAATACTGAAGGACGGATATCTTCTGGGAATGTTCCCGCAGGGGCATATAGGAGGAGACGGTGCCAGGGGCGGAGCTGTTCTGATAGCCGCGATGGCAAAGGTGCCGATGGTCACTGTCTACATTGAAAAGCGGAAGCATTTCTGGCAGAGGCATAAGCTGGTGTATGGCGGCGTGGTCGACGTTCCGGCAATCTGCAAAAAGAGTCTGCCGGATAAGCAGGAGACAGAGGAGCTTCTGGCAAAGATGGATGAGAACAACAACAGATGCCGTGAGTATCTGGCATCGCTTAAATAGAAAGGAAGAAAGATGGACATTGAAGAAAAGTTAAGAAGCATACTGAAGGGGTTTGATGCAGGCATAGATGTTGACGCCCTGACAAGGGAATCTTCATTAAAGGACGACCTGGACATGAGCTCTGTTTCAATGCTTTATATGGCGGTTGCGCTTGAAGATGAGTTCGGCATTGATTTTGCCAACATAGATCTGGGTGCACTTAAGACCATAGGCGATGTAATTGACCAGATCGAGGCAATGCAGGCAAAGTGAAGAAAAACGATCATATCCGGCTGAAAATTACTGATATGGGTGTGAACGGTGAAGGAATAGGGAAGCTGGAAGGCTTCACCTATTTTGTTAAGGACGCTGTTTGCGGTGATGAAGTGGAAGCAGTGGTGACCAAGGTGAATGAAGGATACGCCTTTGCCAAAACCCTGAATATCACTGCGCCGTCTCCGTTCAGGACGGAGCCGCTCTGCCCTGATGCACAGCGCTGCGGCGGCTGCCAGATAATGCAGCTGGATTATAAAGAACAGCTCAGGTTTAAAGAAAACAAAGTAAAAAACAACCTGGAGCGCATAGGCGGATGTACTGATTACATATTCAGGCCGATCATAGGTACAGAAGCTGATGGCAGCGGCATTCCGGCCCATTACAGAAACAAGACACAGTATCCAATCGGACGTTCGCGCGATGGGCATGTGATAACAGGATTCTATGCGGGAAGAACCCATTATATTGTTGAATCGGAAGACTGCCCGATAACGCCGGAAGAAAATGCCGGAATACTTAAGGCTGTCAGGTCATTTATCGAGAGAGAAGGTCTTTCGGTATACGATGAAGAAACCGGGAAAGGCCTTGTAAGACATGTGCTGATAAGAAATGGTTTTGCAACAGGGCAGATAATGGTATGCCTTGTGATCAACGGCTTTGCTCTGGCAGCAGGCAGTGCTGCCGGTTGTGAAAATGCGGCAGAAGATGAAAACACGCCTGAAAAAAGATTTGTCCGTGATCTTCTGAAGGTTCAGCCGCGTATTGCGAGCATCTGCCTGAACATCAACCGGGCAAAGACGAATGTGATTCTGGGAGACACATGTATCAATTTATATGGTACGGACTACATCGAAGATAAAATAGGCGGCCTGACGTTCAGAATATCGCCGCTTTCTTTTTTTCAGGTAAACAGCATTCAGACCGAAAAACTTTATGGTAAGGCGCTTGAATATGCAGGTCTGTCCGGCAGGGAGGTTGTATGGGATCTTTACTGCGGTACCGGAACGATCTCGCTGTTCCTTGCGCAGAAAGCCGGAAAGGTGTACGGAGTAGAGATTATTCAGGCAGCTATTGACAATGCGAAAGACAATGCTGTCCGCAATGGAGTGGATAACGCCGAGTTCTTCTGCGGCAAATCAGAAGAAATCTTTCCGGAGCTGGTGAAAAAGCATCCTGAAATGAAGCCGGATGTGGTTGTTGTGGACCCTCCGCGCAAAGGCTGTGATAAAAAACTTCTTGAGGCGATCATGGAGACCGGCCCGGAACGCATAGTGTATGTCAGCTGCGACAGTGCCACGCTTGCACGCGATGTAAAAATCCTCAGCGAAAAATATAAGCTTGAAGAAGCCACACCCGTAGACATGTTCCCCCACACAGTGCACGTGGAGACGGTTGTTCTTTTGGTTAGAAAAACCCCGGATGCCTATGTACGTATCAAAATGGATATGGAGGACTTCAACCTCACAAAGTCCGAAACCAAGGCTACATATGAGGAAATCAAAGCCTACATCCTGGATAAGTATGGCGTAAAGGTGTCTTCTCTTTATATCGCTCAGGTTAAAGAAAAGTTTGGAATCAAGGAACGTGAGAATTATAATAAGCCTAAAAATGTAGATGCAAAACAACCTCTGTGTCCGAAGGATAAGGAGCAGTTTATCATTGAGGCGCTGAATTATTTCCGAATGATTTAATCGTGAGAATGTACTGCCCATATAGAAAAACCTTGATTTTTCTATATGGGTGTGCTATGGTTTTTTAGAACTGAATAAGAAATACAAGGCTCTGCCGGAAACGGCGGGGAGGAATGAGGTGAAAAGCCTCGCGAGTGGGTCACTGTGAAGCCGCAGCTTTGCGGATAAGTCAGAATATCCTGAGTCTTGTAAAGGAATCTGCCAACACCGGATGCC
>JAZUFV010000045.1:0-9228 GCA_045640845.1 Lachnospiraceae bacterium | reverse complement strand
TCAGGGCGCCGAAGTGTGCTTTGATGAAGTTACCAAAGTTGAAAAGAATGGTGACTCATTCAAGGTATATACTGCTGCCGGAGATGAAAAGGAAGCACTTTCCGTCATTCTTGCTACAGGAACAACCCACAGGGTTCTGGGGCTTGAAGGCGAGGAGAATCTTATTGGAAACGGCATCAGTTTCTGTGCGGTATGTGACGGCGATTTTTACCGTGACGGAACTGTTGTAATGATCGGAGGAGGCAACTCAGCTTTTGTCGAGGCAAATCTTCTTGTGGATATAGTTGATAAGCTGATCATGCTTCAGGATATGCCTTTCTTTACGGCCGACAAGAAATCACAGGATATGCTTTTCTCTCATGAAAATGTTGAGACTCATGTTGGTTGTAAGATACTGGGTTATGAAGTTTCAGACGGGAAACTGACGGGTGTGGAGTATGAGGAAAACGGTGCTAAAAGCATCGCAAAATGCGACGGGGTTTTCCTTGCAGTCGGACTTATTCCTGATAACGGAAACTTTGCAGAAGTTGCCGATCTTGATAAATACGGTTATTTTGATTCCGGAGAAAGCTGCACAACAAAAACAGAAGGACTTTTTGTTGCAGGTGATGCGCGCGTAAAAACACTGCGTCAGGTGGCAACTGCCTGTGCTGACGGTGCGATGGCAGCCATTGCGGCATGCAATTACATCAGAAACTTAAAGTAATGCCGGGATACGATTTCACAAATTGTAATTTATGTCCGCGTCTATGCGGAGCAGACAGAAGAGCAGCTGCGGGATTTTGCGGCTGCTCTGATTCTTTGAATGCGGCAAGAGCAGGCCTTCATTACTATGAAGAACCATTTCTTTCAGGTGACAAAGGCAGCGGTACGGTGTTTTTCTCAGGCTGTAATCTGAAATGCGAGTATTGCCAGAATTATCCCATTTCGCTGAAAGATTTTTATCAGAAGGGGATATCTGTCAGCCGTCTTGGTCAGGTGTTTCTGGAACTTCAGGACAAAGGTGCGCATAATATCAATCTGGTCACCGGAACGCCATACATCCCGCTGATTGCCGATGCCATTGAATCCGTAAAGGACCGGCTGCTTATTCCTGTTGTCTGGAACAGCAGCGGTTATGAAAATGTTGAGTCTTTAAATATGCTTAAGGGCCTTGTTGATATATGGCTTCCTGATTTTAAGACACTTTCACCTGAGCTTGGCACACGTTACATGAATGCGCCGGATTATCCTGAGGCAGCAAAAACAGCTTTGTCCTGGATGGTTTCGTCGGCCGGAAGGGCCGAGTTCAGATCCTATCTGGAAAACGGTGAAGATATTTCAGAAAGCGGGCTCATGGTAAAAGGCGTATGTGTACGCCATCTTGTTATCCCGGGCCGGACTGAGGACAGCAAAAATGTGCTTAAATATCTTTATGATACATTCGGTGATAAAATCTGGATTTCACTTATGAGCCAATACACGCCTATGCGCGGGAATTTTGCACACGAAGAATTAAACAGAAAGCTTTCGGAAAGTGAATATGATGAAGTGGTGGATTATGCAATAGATATGGGAATAGAGCAATGCATGATTCAGGAAGGAGATACGGCAGAAGAAAGCTTTATACCGAAATTTGACGGAACAGGCCTTTAGGCCTGTTCTTTATTTATGGAATCAATAGCTTTTCTGTAGCCGCCGCTTCCGTAATTAAGGCATCTGCTTACGCGGCCTATGGTTGCTGCGCTGACGCCGATCTCTTTTGTTATCTGCTGGTAGTTTGTTCCTTTGTCAAGGAGAAAGGCAATGTCAAGACGCTGTGCCATATCCTGAAGCTCTTTAACGGAACATATATCTGAGAAGAAATCATAACACTCTTCGTTGTCCTTCAGGTTCATGATTACTTTGAATAATCTGTCAATCGATTCGCTTTTGATATTTGCCATTTTTTTGTACCTGTCCTATAATTAATAAACTGTTTACTTTCACAATTTACCACATTGAAGCGTTGCAGTCAAAGACAGAATAAATGAAATTATTGCAAAATCTGTTGATTTGCTGATAAAATGAAAAGAAACAGTCAACTTCTTATAAACGATTGTGTTTATCTATTGGGAGATAACATAATAAAATGAAAATAATCCTGAAAAAATTTCTTATTTTTTTAAGCATCCTTATTGGAAGTATTCTTTTAGGATATATCTTACTTGTCGGGGCCTACAGCCTTCCGCTTGAACCCATCCAGAAAAACTTAAGTAAATCTGCATATATTTTAGCGTCAGAAGGCATAGCAAGGGAAATTATCCCGGACTACACCCCTTCCATGTGTGATAACTGGACAGAAGCATGCATGCTTCTTATTGCCGGCCATGAACCTGAAGCATCACCGTTTGTTGAAGCACTTGAGAATAATCTTGAAGACGGTGTTGAGGGCGGAATGTCGGTTTACGTTCTGGCAGACAAATACAGCGAAAAAGGACTGAGAGATGCCGGTACGTGGAGCTACGGAAGGTATTGGCACGGATATCTTATCTTTCTCAAACCGCTGCTGATGATATTCAGTTATGCCAAGATACGTGTCATTATCGGAGCTCTGCAGCTGCTCCTTGTTGCTGCGGTTATTTCTGTACTTGCATATAAACGCCGCACAAAAATGATAATTCCGGTCATTGTAACATACATATTTCTGTGTCCTGCTGCAATGTCAGTTTCAATGCAGTATGACCATATTTTCTCAGTAACGTTCATACAGATATTGTTATTTACGGTATTTGAAAAGTTCTACATGAACAGGTCTAACTGGATATATCATTTCTTTGCTGCTGGAATAATCACGTCATATTTTGACCTTCTTACAACTCCTATGGTCACCTTCGGTGTGCCGTTTGTATTCCTTTTTGTAATGTACGGCAGCAGGGAAAACGGCTTCTGGAGCAAGATCCTTGACATCATAAAATCCGGTGTTGCCTGGGTTGCCGGATTCGGTTTGTTCTGGCTTTCAAAAATACTTATAGGAACGGCAGTGACCGGTATTGATTATCTTCAGGACGCAGCCGGACGCACATCAGCCTGGTCGGCAGTCGGAGGAGATGCCGTGACCAGCATGAGCACGCCTGAGATGTTTGCTGCTGCCCTGCAGAAAATTCTGAACGCCGTAAATATCTGGCTCCCTCTCCTGGCTCTGATTTTGCTGGCGGCATTGATCATCATGAAGAAAAACAGACAGACCGTTTTTACCGGAGTATGCCTTGCTCTTTGCGCATGCCTTCCGCTGCTGTGGTATATCGTTCTTTCAAGTCATTCATATATACATACACATTTTGCTCTGAGAAATCTTTCAATATCAGTCATGGCCATAACGGCATTTTTTGCTGCTTCTTTGGAAAGCAGGGCGGAAAGTAAGAGGCTGAAGAGTTGAGCAGATTACCAAAGCTTTTAAAACAGGCGATAGCCTTTATAGGAATATCGGGACTGGGCTGGATCATTGATTTTGCCATATATACACTTCTGAATCAGTGGATAGAAGCAACTTATGCAAACATGATCAGCGCCGCGGTTGGTGTTTCCTTCGTTTTCTGGGTATCTACCAGAAAAACATTCAGGAATAACATCAAGAGGCTTTCGCTGAAATGGAAATATCTGATCTATATGGTTTATCAGATATGCGCCATTCTGGGTGCGTCTTTCCTTATCGGATTTGTTGAAAGCAGTATTGTCCCTGCCATCGGCTGGGAAATTCTGATAAAATATTCATATATTGCAGCCAAGATAATGGTGACACCGTTCACCCTTGCGCTGAATTTTGTTGTAATGAAAATACTTGTGGAAAAGGTCTGAAGCATGAACAATTCAAAAATTTTATTATGGATCCCGATGTATAACTGCGAAAAGCAGATAGTCAGAGTACTTGCCCAGCTTAAGGGCGAGCCGGAAGAATATATAGATCATGTTATTCTTGTCAACAACAGGAGTACCGATAACGGGGAACAGGCCGTCATTGATTTTCTTAAGACTAATTCCTTTAAGATGCCTGTGGAACTGCTCAGAAACCATGAGAATTACGGCCTCGGCGGTTCCCATAAAGTTGCATGGCAGTATGCAATAGATAACGGTTATGATTATGTCATCACTCTTCACGGAGATGACCAGGGGCATATTGCCGATATCATACCGCCTATCAAAAACGGAGAGCATGAAAAGTATGACTGTCTTCTCGGCTCAAGATTTCTGAAGGATTCTGTGCTTGACGGATATTCAAAGTTCAGGACTTTCGGCAATAAGGTATACAATGTTCTGTTTTCAATAGCAACCTGCCTTAACATCAAGGATCTTGGTGCAGGCCTCAACATGTATAGTGTAAACATGCTTAAAGACCACCATTATATGAAGTTTGCAGATGACCTTAAGATCAATTATTTTGGTGTACTTGCACTTCGCTACTACCATCAGAGTTTTAAGTTCATACCGCTCAGGTGGAGCGAGGATGATCAGGTGTCAAATGTCAAGATGATGAGCCAGGCAATGCAGACATTAAAGATGCTGGTTGAGTATGTTTTCTGCAGAAAGAAATTCTTTGAAAAAGACCACCGTGCAAAACCGGTTGAAGAGTATGGCGCTGACTGTATCTACGCTGCTCAGGGAGAAAATGAATGAAGGTATTAGCTCACCGCGGATTCTGGAAAACAGCTGATGAAAAAAATTCTTTATGCGCTTTTGAAAGAGCATTTTCCGTTGGATTTGGCATAGAGACCGATATCAGGGATTATAAAGGACAGCTTGTCATCAGCCATAATATTGCCGACGAAAGTTCCTTCGTTCTTGAAAATGTTTTTGAATCATATTGCAGCCACGGATGCCCGGGAACCCTTGCACTTAATGTAAAGGCAGACGGAATTCAGGATAAGCTGCAGGCTTTGCTGGATAAATACGATATCCGCGATTATTTCATGTTTGATATGTCCATCCCGGAACAGGTGGTATACCGTGACAGAGGATTTGTTTTTTTCACCAGGATAAGTGATATTGAGACATGTCCGGTTCAGTATGAGGATGCTTCAGGTGTCTGGATGGACGGGTTCTATAATACTGACTGGATCGATGAAAAGAGCATTGCTGCACATCTGAAAAACGGAAAAAAGGTGTGCCTGGTCTCACCGGAACTTCACGGCAAGCCTTATGACAGGCTTTGGAATATAATAAAAACAAACGGCCTTAATCTTGATGAAAACCTGCTGCTGTGCACTGATGTGCCGGATGAGGCCGTAAAATATTTTGCAATATAAACGGCAAGCTTTTTGACTGTGGGGAGAGAAAGTTTATGACAAAGATCAAAGCAGTACTGTTTGATATGGATGGCGTGCTTATTGATGCAAAGGACTGGCACTACGAAGCATTGAATGAAGCCCTGTCATTATTTGGTGTGGAAATAAGCCGTTATGACCATCTGCATACTTTTGACGGCCTGCCAACAAAGGTGAAGCTTGAGATGCTCAGCAGCCAGTATTATCTTCCGAAGGAACTGCATAAGTTTATCAATGATGTTAAGCAGAAAAACACCATGCAGTATATTTATAAAAACTGCCATCCTGTTTTCATACATGAATATGCACTTTCCAAGCTTCATAACCAGGGGTATAAGATTGCCGTATGTTCAAACTCCATCCGGAAGACAATTGAAATGATGATGGAGTGTTCAGCATTAAACAAATATATTGATCTGATAGTTTCAAACGAGGATGTAACAAAGGCAAAGCCTGATCCGGAAATGTACAATATCGCAATAAGCAGATTCGGCCTTAAGCCGGAAGAATGTCTTGTAATAGAGGATAATCCAAACGGAGTACAGGCAGGGATCGCAAGCGGCGCATTTGTGCTCAAGGTTGAGACTACAGGTGATGTTACATATGAAAATATCAGAAGAAGGATAACGGAGGTGGAAAATAATGATTAATATATTAATTCCTGCCATGGGTAATTCTGTTTTCTTTGAGAATTATTATTTCCCTAAACTGATGATAGAAATAAACGGCGAGACTGTCCTTGAAAAAGTTATCAGCAACTTTAATGAGATTGAGGATAAGCATTTTATATTTGTCCTCAGTGAAAAGGAATGCAACGAATTCCATACTGATAACGGCGTCGAGCTTCTTTCGGGCGGAAACTGCTCGATAATCCAGCTGAAGAACGAGACTGCCGGAGGGCTATGCACGGCTCTTATGGCCATTGAGCATATTAACAATGAAGATCCGCTGATCATTGCAAACTTTGACCAGATAATTGATGTTGATTACCCTGATGTAATCAGGACATTTGAAGAAGGCGGCTTTGATGCGGGCGTTATCTCTTTCAGCAGCATTCATCCGAGATGGAGTTATTTAAGAATTGCGGATGATGAAGTGGTTGAGCTTGCTGAAAAACACCCGATATCAAAACATGCAATTGCCGGTTTTTATTACTTTAAACACGGCTCGGATTTTGTAGAGGGCGCAAAGCTTGCAATCTATAAAGAGAATAACCTGAACGGCAGATATTATATTTCAGCTTCAATGAATGAGCTTGTCCTTATGGGACGCCGTATCGGTATGTATGAAATAGACAGGGAAAATTATCATTCATTCTATTCACCTGACAAGATCAAAGAGTACGAGAAGACTTTATAATGAAAACATCCAGGCTTGACGATATGACAAAAGGATGGTTTGTGGGAAATTTCGAACCATCACTTTATAAGACCAATGATTGCGAAGTTGCCGTAAAATCATATAAGAAAGGCGACTGCGAAGAAAAGCATTATCATAAGATAGCAACTGAGATCACTGCGATAGTCTCGGGAAAAGTCAGAATGTTCGGACAGACTTTTTATGCCGGTGATATTATTATTGCCGAGCCGGGAGATGCAACTGATTTTGAAGCACTTGATGATGCTGTGAATGTTGTTGTTAAACTTCCGGGCGCAAACAACGATAAATATATTTGTGAAGAGCAGAGGGACACATTATGCTGAATATTGTTATACCAATGGCCGGAAGAGGCAGCAGATTTGCAGATGCCGGATATAAAATGCCTAAGCCTCTGATAGATATATGCGGTCATCCTATGATCGGTTATGTCACAAAGAACATAAAGCCGGAATGTGATCACCGCTTTATCTATATTTGCCAGAGGGAACATCTGGAAAAGTATGATCTGGCTGAAACGCTTAATGCAATGTCTCCGGGATGTGAGATCATAACTATTGATTACGTGACTGAAGGCGCAGCATGCACAGTTCTGCTTGCAGAAAACCTGATAAATACCGAAGATCCTTTGATGATCGCAAACAGCGATCAGTTTGTCGATACCGATATCAATGCTTATCTTGAGTCCATGAAAGATATGGACGGACTCATTATGACCATGCCTGCAGATGATCCCAAGTGGAGCTTTATAAAATATAATGAAGAAGGCATTGTAACACTGGTAAGGGAAAAAGAGGTAATATCGGATCAGGCAACAGTAGGTATTTATAATTATGCTAAAGGCTGCGATTTTGTTAAATACGCGCATCAGATGATCGATAAAAATATCAGGGTAAATAACGAGTTTTATGTTGCTCCTGTTTACAATGAAATGATCAATGACGGATTCAGGATCGGGTTCAAGGATGTGGGAAAAGCTATGTACGGCCTTGGTGTTCCGGAAGACCTTAATTATTTTATAAAAACAGGAATGCCTGAAAAATGCTCCGGGCTTTGGAAAGACTGAAAATATCTGTTGACATATAAAATTTACGGGTGTAAACTTGTGAAGTCGTAAAGAAAGAAGAGTATCCACTCTCACCGCGTCGCAATTGGGCGCACGCCGGTCAATAAATCAGATGGCCTGAAAGGCTGCTGTTTTTGTGGATAACTCTGTTATCCATTTTTTATTGCGTTTTTAAATTTAAATTGGAGGTGGAATTATCAACAACCTAATTAATGAACAGATTAAGGAGAAAGAAGTCAGACTGATCGGCGAAGAAGGTCAGCAGATTGGAGTAGTTTCAATTGAAGAAGCTCTCAGACAGGCAGACGAGGCCGGTCTTGACCTTGTCCTGATTGCTCCGAAAGCAGAGCCGCCTGTATGCAGAATCATTGACTACGGCAAGTTCAAATATGAACAGCTCCGCAAGGAAAAAGATGCCAAGAAGAAACAGAAGGTCATCGAGCTTAAGGAAATACGTCTTTCACCTAACATTGACTCTAATGATGTCAAGACCAAGGCTAACAATGCCCGGAAGTTCATTGAACATGGAGATAAGGTAAAAGTTACTTTACGCTTCAGAGGCCGTGAGATGGCGCATATGCAGGAAAACAAGTACATTCTTGATGATTTTGCTGCTATGCTGGAAGATATTGCAAATGTTGATAAAGCACCAAAGGTTGAAGGAAGAAACATGGTAATGTTTCTCAGCAAGAAGAAATAAGGATCAAAATAATTTTCAGGAGGAATAGATATGCCAAAGGTAAAAACAAAAAGAGCTGCTGCTAAACGTTTCAAAAAGACAGCATCCGGAAATCTTAAGAGGAACAAGGCTTACAAGAGCCATATCTTAACAAAAAATACCACTAAGAGAAACCGTAATCTTCCTAAGGCAACTTTGACTGACGCCACCAACGTAAAGAATATGAAGAAAATCTTAACATATCTGTAAGATACAGGAGGAGAATGAACAATGGCTAGAATTAAAGGTGGCTTAAATGCCAAGAAAAAACATAATAGAACATTAAAGCTGGCAAAAGGATACAGAGGTGCCAGATCTAAACAGTACAGAATCGCTAAGCAGTCTGTTATGAGAGCTCTTACAAGCGCTTATGCAGGAAGAAAGCAGAGAAAGAGACAGTTCAGAAGACTCTGGATCGCACGTATCAATGCTGCAGCAAGAATCAACGGTCTTTCATACAGCAGATTCATGATCGGCCTCAAGGTTGCAGGCGTTGAAATGAACAGAAAAGTTCTTGCTGACCTCGCTGTTAATGATGCTGCTGCTTTTGCAGCTCTTGCTGAAACAGCTAAGGAAGCTCTTAAATAATTCGAATTGCTTCAGACGGGTATGCACAGTGTGCATACCCGTTTTTTTTATGCGCATTTGCTTATACCGGCCTTGAGTTTAGGAACAGCAGCCGCCCTCCCTTTTTATATGCGCGTGCTTGGAATAAATTTTGCCTCCGATTCCGCCTCGCCTCCGTTCTTCCGGTTCTTTCCAGTGGAGATTTATAAATTTGAGAGGAA
>JAZUFV010000044.1:0-7339 GCA_045640845.1 Lachnospiraceae bacterium | reverse complement strand
CATAGAAAAGCTTGAAGTATGCAGAAATCTGCTGCATGGATATGATTACGAATCTTTTATGACGGGTTCGGACTTGGATAGAGCGAAAGCCATAACAGGAGCAGTCAATTATGTTGCAGCTCCAGATAAAGAAGAGCTACTGAAGGATTATTTGAAGGAATCATATCTTCTTCATCAGGCTTTGTCACTGTGTTCTTCACTGACAAACGAAGAAGAACGAATGGAAGCAGCCTTTTTTGAAGCTGTCAGAGTCATGGCAAACCGAATCCTTGTTGACGGCGGAAAGACAAAAATATCACTCAAGGAAATGAATGACCGGATCAACAACCTGTTGAAACAAAGCATAAAGAGCGACGGTGTAATCAATTTATTTGAGGATGTTAAGCAGGAATTCTCTCTGTTTGATCCGAAATTCCTGGAAGAAATTGCTCAGATGAAACAGAAAAATCTGGCTGTTGAATTATTAAAGAAACTGATTGCTGAACAGGTGATTCTATATCGTAGGACTAATGTTGTTAAATCCGAAAAATTTAGTGAGATGATTCAGCGTGTTATGAACAGCTATCTGAATGGAATGCTTACGAATCAGCAGGTTATAGATGAGCTCCTTAAGATGGCCAAAGAAATAAGGGACAGCCATGCACAAGGCAATTCGCTAGGATTATCTGATGAAGAAATGGCCTTTTATGATGCTCTTACAAAACCTGAAGCAATAAAAGACATTTATGAGAATGAAGAACTTGTTGCAATGACAAGAGAGCTGGCAGATACGCTTAGAAGAAATCAGTCAATTGACTGGCAGAAGAAGGAATCTGCCAGGGCAAAAATGAGAATGCTCATTAAGCGGCTTCTCAAAAAATACAAATATCCGCCGGAAGGAACGGAAATAGCACTTGAAACAGTAATGACGCAGTGTGAGCTTTGGGCAGATAATAATGTTCAGCCAGAAAATACCGGATACAGTAAATCAATCACATATCAATATGATCCGGAGTTATTAATGGTTGCTGAAGAAACAAATTATCATGCATGAAAATTTGCAGTTAATACCTCAGCGGAAAATTTTTAAGAAACATATTAGTATCAAAATCTTGATGGTTGATTGTACGCATTTAGAGCTTCGCAAAGCCAGTAAAATCAAGGCCTTTTAGGGCGAAAAACGCATAAGACGATAAATATATCGTCTACCCTCGAAAACGGGGTTATAAATGTCCACTTTTTTATAAAGGAATTAATTTTGCGAAGTAATAATCTATGAGATATTTGCCGGTAAAAAATGACATATAACCTCAGATCGGTGTGTGGGATAAACACCGACCTTTTAAAAATTGAACACGTTTCTGAACACGCAGGAATGGACACCGCTAAAGAATCCTTTCATTTATAAGCTTTTGCGGGAGCGATGGCATCTTCGAATCCCACCCTCTCCGCTCTTGAAAAATGTTGGGAAGCCTTGATATTACAGGGTTCCCGATTTTTTATTTTTTGCGATTTTTTGAACACGTTTGAACACGGGAAATTTTACCAAAATCTAAAGATTTTACTAAAAATTAGTGCTGTTTTTCAGATAATCCGGTACCTTTTTGTCGACAACGCGGGCATATTCGCAACCGTAACGTTCTGTAGAAGAAGTTGAAAATGAATAGTGACGGTCAGTTGTCAGTTCACTTCTGTGCCCCGCAAGTCTTGCTGCTGCAGTCAGTCCGACTTCTTTACAGACATCACTAGTGACAGTCTTTCTGATGTTGTGGCAGCTCTTGTGTGATGTTCCGATACCAGGATTGAGAGTAACCCTTAAGACCCTGTCAACGGAATTACTGTGCATGCGCACGCCACGTTTATTTACAAACACTGATTTATTGTAATAAACATTTATATATCGTATCCACTTTTTTAATATAGATCCAACTTCAAGAACTCTTAGATAAAGGAAACGGATATATAATAATTGGCCACAAATATAAAAATATCGTATTGAAAAAACATTCGATATCAGCTTGGTTTCATGAGTATTTGAATGCTGAAGGTGGAACAGATAAGATATACAGTTTGAAAAAATCATATTTACAACATCACGATACAGTGATACAGTTTAGGAAGAAAGGAGGGATAATAGCATGCCATCAATTATTATTGATTCAGGAGAGGTGCTGGAAGGAAAATTACCAAATAATGCTCTAAGACTGGTAAGAGAGTGGTTAAAACTACACAAAACGGAATTACAGCAAATGTGGGATACACAGGAATTTAAAAAGATTACACCGTTAGATGAGGAAGAATAATAAAATGTTTCATAAAGTAAAAAGTGTTACACCTTTAAAAGATTATAAATTAAGCGTTCAGTTTTCAGAAGGAGTGACAAAAAAATATGATGTAAAACCCTTATTCAAAAGATTTAAGGTTTTCAATAACCTAAAGGATGAAAAACTATTTAATAAAGTTCATGTGGGCCTGGGTGGATACGGCGTTATATGGAATGATGAAATAGATTTATCTTGTGATGAATTGTTCGAAAATGGAAAAATAACGAAGACACCGTTTGATCATCTAATTGCTTTTTCTGATGCAACACAACTGTGGGGCTTAAATGAATCAACATTAAGAAAAGCAATTACCTATGGAAAACTAATTAATGGTGTCGATGTATGCAAGTATGGAAAACAATGGGTCATATCCATGGATGCGATGGAAAGAGAGTATGGAACCCCAAAGGTAAAAACTGTTAATTAACTAAAACAAGCGTTTTCTTTTCATTAAAACTATATTTTGCCATAAAAATACAAATCCGAATTTATCAATTCAGTAAATGGTAAGGCAAAGGATTTGTCCATTATCAGTAATATCTGCATTTTGAAATAATTCATTCCGAAAGGAGGTAATTAAAATGAAAAAAATAATTGCGCTTATGTTGACATTGTTGATGGTATTCGCTCTTTCTGCATGCGCATATAAAGGCGGAGAGAGTACCACTGTTTCAACTGACACCGGAAAAGAAAGTTCAGAAACGATCAATACCACTGCTGAAGACAGTTCGGAAATAATTGATACTACTGCTGAAGACAGCTCAGAAAAGACTGAAACCACTGCTGATGGCGGCGGAGTAAAGTTTACCCAGATAGAGAAGGAAATAGCCCTTGATACCGAGGGCCGTATCTGGAGTTACAGTCTTGTGGATGATTTAAAGCTTTTCTGTGACTCTGCAAAATTCACATATATCTCTGAAGGCAACGGTCTCATGTGTGCCCTTGACGAAAATGGCGGACTTTGGACATGGGGCGCGAATAAATCAGGGCAGCTCGGTGATGGCACAACAACAGATCGAGACACGCCTGCGAAGGTATTCGATGACGTTAAAATGGTTGCCGCTTATGGCTATAACGCTTTTGCCATAAAGACAGATGGCACTCTTTACCAGTGGGGCTATGGTAATTGTTTTGCAAAACTCAGAGCAAATGGGGACGATACGGAAAACATCCTGACTCCGACTCTTGTTGAAACCGATGCGAAGTTTGAATATATTGCAACAGGAAACAGCTATGCTTCGGTTGCTGTTGATACTGATGGCACACGCTATGCATGGGGGGCTCCTTGCACAACTATGGGCTACAGTGCAAGTCAGATAGATCCGGAACTTGATGCTGATGCTGCTGTAACACCATTCAGGCTGAAACCAATTTCAAACGATACGGCTCCTAAGGGCACATATTATTTTGGCAGCAATACTACTTACATAATTGATGAAAATAATACACTTTATATTTCCGGAGGTAAGGGGTCAAGACTTGATCCGTTTGAAGAATCCGGTTCATTTAAAGTGTTTACAAAGGCTGCCGATAAAGTGTCTATGATTGTTCCGGCATCGTACGGTACACTCTACATTGATACAGATGGAAATATCTGGGGCTGGGGTTCCGACGCATTTAAAATCTGTGCGGCTGCAACATCTCCGGTACAGATCACAAATGGTACTGAATATACCGATGTAGCTATTCTTGATTCGGGAAGTACTATGGCATATGCACTTGGTGCTGACGGCAACATCTATACTTTCGGTGAAAAGGACAGCACACCAAAAATTGTTGAACCTAAATAATCGTTCGCGCAACGTATCTGAAAATCCCGGTTTGTCAGGCTGATTAAATAAAAAGTCGTCTGGTAGTCAGGCGACTTTTTTCTCTGAGGCGTGAAGTAGAGTATGCGGGGTGATATATAGGATCAAAACGCCGATGAAGAGGCAGGGACAGACCATTGTCTCCTTTGGAGCTGACGTTAAAGATTGAATGATGATATATGGAGGGCAGTTATGAAACTGGGATTGTTTACAAGCGGATATCAGTTTACGGAGCTGGAAAAAGCGTTTTCAGACGCAGCTTTTCTGGGTTATGACTACATTGAGCTTTGGGGCGGAAGGCCGCATGGAACTGATTCCGTATTGATTCTTATTTTCAAAAGAGCCGGGATACCGTTTCAGTCAAAATCCTGCTCAGGACTGAATGTTTTCAAGTAAGCTCTGGTATTTTAATACCATATATGCACCGCCGTATATCCCGGCGTTGTTTCCCAATGTTGCCAGAGTGAATTCGGCATCTGCCGAGGCATGGAAGGCATATTCACGGTAATATTTTGAAACCATGTCGGTAACTATGCTGCCGGCTTTTGAAACGCCGCCGCCGATCACAAAGGCTTCAACATCGACCACACATCCCACAGCCGCCAGGGCTCTTCCTAATGTCCTTCCGAAAGTATCCACCATTTTGCAGGCAACACGGTCACCTGCTTTTGCTGCGTCAAAAACATCCTTGCAGGTAAGGATACTTAATTCCCTTAAAGATGTCTCTTCATCAGGATGTTCATTAATGTAAAGAGAGGAGACATTGGCAATACCATTGGCCGATACATACTGCTCGAGGCATCCGCGTTTTCCGCATCCGCAGATTCCGATAGCCTCTTCAGGTTCTGTCACAGGGATGTGGCCGATTTCTCCGGCCGCCCCGCCTTTTCCGTAGATCATTTCACCGTTTATGATAACGCCGCCTCCGACGCCGGTTCCTAAAGTTACGACTACCAGACTCTTGTATCCCGAACCGCCGCCTTTCCACATTTCTCCCAGAGCAGCCACGTTGGCATCGTTGCCTGCTTTACACGGGATCCCGGTCAGGGATTCAACAGTTTCTGTCACGGAAAACACGCCCCATCCCAGATTGACGCACTTATTTACGGTTCCGTCTTCCAGTACAGGACCGGGAACTCCTACTCCGATTCCCAGTACATCACATTTTTCAATTCCGTTCTCACGAAGAATCCGGAGGATGGCTTCCGAAGTATCAGGGAGGACATATTTTCCGCCGTCTTCTGTACGGGTAGGTATTTCCGCGGTGCCCAGAAGTTCGCCGTTTTCATTAAAAAAACCGATTTTTATCGTGGTTCCGCCTATATCAGCTCCAAATACATATTTCATTCGATCACCTGTACCATTTTTTCTTTTTGTAAATCATAATACTTAAAAGAGCAGAACGTCAAGGACACAAGAATTAAAGAACGTGTAAACTTACTGTAGGAATTTAATAGGCAGAGCCTCCCTAAGATCTGTTTTAGAATTAAAGATTTCTCAATCATTATATTCTTTTTACTTACTTTTACAAACCCCAGATATGATTTTTTAAAGCCGCTATCTTTTTTACCTGTGGATATGGAATGCTGTATACTGGCATATCTGCCATCTTCCCCAGCCTTCTTCTATGGGCATTCTCCATCCGCAGCATTTCTTCAGCTGAATATATCACTTCCTCAGCCCCGGCTGCCTGTTTCAGCTCTTTCTTCTGGAACCTGACCAGCTCGAGCATATCTCCCTGGTTCTGACGGTAGATCCTGAGCCTTGACATCTTGTCAGCTCCAGTTCGGCACCATCCTAAAGGCCGGGAACTCATTCTGTCTGCATACACATGGCTGACATGTCCTTCTGCTGAACAGCGCACATTTGAATCCCGTGATTTCACTGACAACATAATGCCTGACCAGTTTCCCAGTATATATGCCTTTGCTTGTTCGACCGCCTTACACTTTGTCTCTTTATCAGTAACAGCAATGATCTTATCAAACACTTCCTCAGCCATCCATTTTTTCTTTTTATGGATAGCCCGGTATATTTCATTTCTGGCATCATCTGCTGAATCTTCCAGATGCGATGTCGCTGCAATGATGTATTTATGCATATGGTATTTATCCAGCGCGAACTTCGACCTTGGGATCACCTTTTCTCCGGTTCGGATCCAGCCGGCCCCGTCTCCATTGATATATATCCTTTCAACAGCCTCCATGTCATAAGCTTCATTAAGGTAATCCAGCACCTCTGCCCAGAGCCTGCTTATGGCATCCTGCCCATCATATATACCGCCGAAGTATTTAGTGTTTACCAGTTTAGGACGTCCTTCCTCATCTGTATCAACACCCTCATAAACATAGATTATCCTCGGCATGACAGTATTTATGCGAGGTCTCTTGATATCGCCCTTATGCTCCAGGTACTGGAGTGACACATGGTCCTCATCCGCATCGATATAAAGCGTCCTGACCTCCTTCTTCCCTTCAGCCATGAGGACCGGGAACTCCAGCCTGTGGAGCTTGTTCATCACTGCCTCTTTACTGATGGAATCTCCGTTTATGCTGGCATTTGCCCCGCCTTTTCTGTAACTGCTTTCTGATGCTTCTTTCAGGATACGTGCCTCTGCATCTTCCGTTATCCTTGCATGATGCTCCAGTCCCATCAGCTGGTCCAGCAGATAACAGCTTTCACCGGTGGCAGTATTCTTAAAAAGAGTCTTATGATATATAACTTCTCCAAGGCTTGTCAGCAGTGATGTCTCATCCCTGCGTACTATGTACCACCCTTTACGCAGATCTTTTCTTTGGCGCAACAGTTCATCATAAGATTCCCATTCCTCTGCTATGATACTGCAACCAAGCTTGGTAACTTCATCAGTTACTCCATACACCATCTCAGCAATCTTTGTAAGATCTGATGTGTAACTTTTGAATATATCTGTTAATCTGTGTGCACCATCCTGGCAAAACTGTTGTATACTATTAATCATGAAAGCACCCTCCTTTGGATTATCGGTTTCGCAACTTAAATCCTAACACAGGATCCAGGTGCTTTCTTCATGTCTATTTATTTTTCCTACAAAAACTTTACCCTACGTCTTTCAGTTAAATGGGCGCTGTTGCTCATCTAAATAAAAAAGGAGGCGTAGACATGTTATCTAACTTTATTGTTTGTCTGGCAATATTCGTTATCTGTCAGGCAATAGGTGACTTTGTAGGTATGAAAACAAAAGGTATT
>JAZUFV010000043.1:0-2821 GCA_045640845.1 Lachnospiraceae bacterium | reverse complement strand
AAGCACAAACAGGAACCCGCGTTCTACTGTAGGAACAGTTACGGAGATACATGACTATTTAAGATTGCTTTACGCGAGGGCCGGCATACCTCACTGCCCAGTCTGCGGCCGCGAAATCACCCGTCAGAGCGTGGATCAGATGGTTGAGGCCATCATGTCACTTCCGGAAGGAACAAGGCTCCAGCTGCTGGCACCTGTTGTAAGGGGAAGAAAAGGAGAGCATGTTAAGCTGCTTGAAACGGCAAAGAAGTCAGGCTATGTCCGTGCGCGTGTTGACGGAACGGTCTATGATCTGGATGAAGAGATAAATCTTGATAAGAACATAAAGCACAGCATTGATATCGTGGTCGACAGACTTGTGATAAAAGAAGGCCTTGAGTCAAGAATGACGGATTCAATAGAGGCAGTGCTGAATATGGCCGAAGGCCTTATGACGGCAGAGATAGTCGGCTGGCCTGAAGGGGCTCAAAAGCCGGAAGGCGGTCTTATTATTGATGAAAATAATGAAATTCATTTTTCAAGCAATTTCAGCTGTCCGGACTGCGGCGTAAGCATTCCGGAGATCGAACCGAGAAATTTTTCATTCAACAATCCGTTCGGAGCATGTCCGGCATGCAGCGGTCTGGGCTACAAGATGGAATTCGACCCGGAACTGATAATGCCGGATCCTTCCCTCAGCATTAACGAAGGCGCCATTGCCATGGTCGGCTGGGGAAGCGCAAAGAAGGCCGGAAGCTTTACAAACAGACTGCTTCAGGCACTGGCGGATGCACATGGTTTCAGCCTGGATACACCTTTCAACAAACTGCCGAAAAAGATCAGGGACATGATGTGGTTTGGCGATACCATCTCTGTTGATGTGCATTATAAAGGCCAGAGGGGGACAGGTATTTACCCGACTGTATTTGAGGGTCTGATTGAAAACTCAAAGCGCCGTTACAGAGAATGTCCGGATGCATTCAAACATGAATATGAATCCTATATGCGTATAAGCCCGTGCGATGAATGCGGCGGCAAGCGTCTGAATAAGGAGAGCCTGGCCGTAACGGTCGGCGGCAAAAATATATTTGAAGTTTCGGATATGACCATCCGCGAGAGCCTGGATTTTTTCAGGAACCTCAAACTGGGCGTGATGCAGGAGGAAATTGCCAAACCTATATTGAAAGAAGTAATTGCAAGGCTTCAGTTTCTTCTGGATGTCGGTCTGGAATACCTGACGCTCACAAGGTATGCCGCTTCGCTTTCAGGCGGTGAAGCACAGAGGATCAGACTGGCCACACAGATAGGGTCAGGCCTCACGGGAGTGCTTTATATTCTGGATGAGCCAAGCATAGGCCTTCACCAGAGAGACAACGACAAGCTTCTGGCAACGCTGAAGCAGCTGCGTGATCTGGGCAACACATTGATTGTGGTTGAACACGATGAAGATACAATCCGTCAGGCGGACTGCGTTGTGGACATCGGTCCGGGGGCAGGCGAGCACGGCGGTGAAGTTGTTGCCATCGGAACCGCTGAAGAGATAATGAAGTGCAAAGCTTCCATTACCGGAGAATACCTTTGCAGTAAAAAGCATATCGATGTGCCTGATACAAGAAGAAAACCGAAAGGATGGATAGAGGTAAAAGGCGCGCGTGAAAACAATCTTAAGAATATAGATGTAAAATTCCCGTTGGGTGTAATGTGCGCAGTTACAGGCGTTTCAGGTTCGGGAAAGTCATCACTTGTAAATGAGATCCTCAGCAAGTCACTGGCAAAGACCCTGAACAGGGCTCACTCTGTTCCGGGGAAACACACAAAGATCGTAGGGACAGATCAGCTTGATAAAGTAATAGTAATCGACCAGAGCCCGATAGGAAAGACACCGCGTTCAAACCCGGCTACTTACACGGGAGTATTTGACCTGATAAGAGACCTGTTTGCCCAGACACCTGATGCAAAGGCACGCGGATACGGTAAGGGCCGCTTCAGCTTTAATGTTAAGGGCGGCAGGTGCGAGTCATGCTCAGGCGATGGCATACTTAAGATAGAAATGCACTTTCTTCCGGATGTTTACGTTAAGTGTGATACCTGTAAGGGTAAGAGATACAACAGAGAGACCCTGGAAGTTAAATACAAGGGGAAAAGCATATACGACGTGCTTGATATGACAGTGGAAGAGGCGCTGGAATTCTTTAAAAACGTGCCAAAGGTCTACGCCAAGATCAAGACATTGAATGAAGTGGGGCTTTCATACATCAGGCTGGGACAGAGCTCAACCACTCTTTCAGGCGGAGAGGCCCAGAGGGTCAAGCTGGCCACGGAACTGAGCAGGCGCCCTACCGGAAAAACCATGTATATCCTTGATGAGCCGACCACAGGCCTTCATTTTGCTGATGTTCATAAGCTGGTGGATATCCTGCGCAGGCTTTCGGACGGCGGCAATTCCGTTATTGTAATTGAGCACAATATGGAAGTCATCAAGACGGCTGATTATATTATCGATATGGGTCCTGAGGGCGGAGACAAGGGCGGAACAGTTTTTGCCAAAGGTACTCCGGAAGAGATTGCGGCACATCCTCAAAGCTACACGGGACAATTCCTGAAGAAGTATTTGAAATAGTAGTGTTTCTCATATATAATGAACGAGCTGTGTTAAAAAATCAGAGTGCGCATTCGCGCAATCGTTAAGGAAGTAAAAATGGAAAACGGAACAAAAGAAAGTTTTGGAAGCAAGCTGGGATTCATACTTGCTGCCGCAGGCAGCGCTGTCGGCCTGGGAAATATCTGGAGATTCCCATATCTGGCCGCTCAATATAACGGAGCTGTTTTTGTAATCATATAT
>JAZUFV010000042.1:0-10223 GCA_045640845.1 Lachnospiraceae bacterium | reverse complement strand
CCCTCGTGCGGAACTCGCACTAATACGGGCATTCGGCTGCCTTCGTGCATGCACTCGCCACCCGCATACCCGTCTTACGTGCTCAGACAGTCCTGTGCTCGGGGCCTATCCTCACGCACTCTTTGCTAAGTGCTTTCGGTTTATGTGAGCGAAGTGAGCCCAGCGAGACCAGTTTACTGGGCTCATTGGGCGAGAACGGACATCGTGAATGGAAAACTTTCCATTCAAGACTGTGCAAAGCTGGCACAAGCGGCCTGCGGCGAATGCTCCAAATTGAATGGCCGCCCGACCGTTCCTTGAAATATGCGCCTGCTTGAATAAATTTTCCGACTATGCAGCGAGCGTTCCTCTCAAATTGTGAAATCTACACTGGAAAGAACGGGAAGAACGGAGGCGAAGCGGAATCGGAGGCAAAATTTATTCCAAGCACGCGCATATAAAAAGGGAGGGCGGCTGCAATAAATCTCACTACATCATTCTGCGAATTGCATCTTCATTTTTTTGTTTGTGATGGCCATATAGATCAGCAGGAAAATAAGCTGACAGCACGTTGATATTGGGGTGGCAAGTCCGATTACAAACATCCCTGCTCCCGGTATGCCCCTGAGAATAAATGCCATAGGTATTCTTACAACAACACCTATCATGCACTGTATCAGAGTTATGTTGGTCTTTCCGCATCCGTTCAGATATCCGCAGGTGCAGAACATGATGGCTGAGAAAAATACGTCGATTGAATATGCCTTAAGAAAATCGGCAGCGGCCGCAACAACGGCACCGTCTTTTGTAAAAAGGCAGGTCAGTATCTCTCCCCTGAAAAATCCGAGGAAAAACATGATCATGCCAAACCCGCATGCTATCAGCACTGAATAAAGCAGTGACTTCTGTGCTCTCTTCAGTTTTCCGGCTCCGATATTCTGCGCAACAAAAGCCGCAAGCGCCTGGGAAAATGCACTTGTGAATATCATTATAAAGTTGACAAGCTTTCCTGTAACACCTACTGCTGCACTGGCCACAAGCCCAAGTTCATTAAGTATGGCACTGAGAATCATAAAAGAAACGCCCAGGATTGCCTCATTGACTGCCAGCGGAAAAGCCATTGTGACCAGCATGAGCATCTGCGCCTTGTCAGGCTTAATGTTTTTCCTTCCAAAATCAAAAGGAACTCCCTTTTTAACGGTGATGATAAGAGAAAGGGCCACGCTGACAGCCTGGGCAAAAATAGTAGCAATGGCGGCTCCTGCAGCTGCCATATTGAATGTTCCGACAAGAAGAAGGTCTCCGCCAATATTGACAACACAGGCGATTCCCACCGTAAGCAGAGGAGTTTTGGAATCTCCGACGCCTCTGAATATGCTTCCGAGGACATTATAAGCCGTAACAAAAATATATCCGCCGCCGCATATTCTCGTGTAAAGAATGCCTTCAGCCATGGCTTCCTCAGGAAGATTTACAAGCCTTAAAAGCTGTTCCGGAAGAATGCAGAGGACTATCACTATAACAGCCGTCACGGCCGTAAAGAAAATAATGGCAGTACCTATAGCATTACCGGCCTCGCCCCGTTTCTTTTCGCCGATGAATTTTCCCAGAATGACAGTAACTGCCGTGGACATTCCGGTTATCATATATGTCATAAAGCCGACCACCTGGCCGCCCATGGAAACGCCCGAAACACTTGCGGTTGAAGAAAACTGCCCGACAATAAGCAGATCCACTGCACTGTACAGCGTCTGCAAAATAAGAGCTGCCAGTATAGGCAGCATAAATCTGATCAGTTTGCTGAGAATAGGACCCTCAGTAAAGTCTCTTTTGTTATCCATGAGAAGATAATAACATAATAAGACTGGCTGTGTAAGTGTTTTATTTTATAGAAGGGCGGAAAAGTTTTCCGCCCTTTATATCTGTTTTCTGTTATTTTTTTATTGCCGAGGATTCGGACGTGACTGTATCTCCCAGGACATTCCTGTAATCCGCGCGGATTCCTTTTCCTGTATCGGTAAACTGTACTTCAACATACCAGTTGAACTTTTCACTCAGGACACTGCGGAAGTAACCCGTTTTTTCATCGTAGTCACCGGTAATGCTTTCTCCGGCTGCAGCATCTGTAAGTACGAGGTGGCTTTTATCTGCTGCCTCAAAAACCATTTCCGCTGAGTCTTCAAGTTCTTCAAAATAATATGTTCCTGCAGCATCAGCAGCCGCGATGCTCTCTTTCGGCTTATCAGCTGTTTCCTTTTCTGTTGCTTTTTCAGTTTCAGGCTCGGTCTCTTCTGTCTTTTTTTCCGTTTCGGTTTCCTTTTCCGTTACAGGTTCTTCCGTTTCCTTCTCTGTGGTTTCTTCAGCCGGCGCAGTTTCAACAGTGGCCTCGATTATACCCTCTTCATTCTGTGCATCTGTAAAAGCCGCAGCTATATTTGATAAAATCGCATCCATATCCAGCGGGTCGGCCGGGTTGGCCAGAGCCCTCAGAGCCTCTATGTATACATCGGCTTCAGCGCCAAGATAACCCTTTTCGATCTGTTCGGCAGATATATTCCTTCCTTCAATATCATCTTCAGAAAAGCCGGTCTTTAACAGGACTTCTTCAGACGCGTCATGATCTGTTGAATCGGCAGCACGGATAATGATTTCGCGATATCCGTCTGCAATCCGTGAGCTAACGCCGATCACTGTTCCGTCCTGAACATAATCTCTTGCAAAGCCCAATCCTGTCAGCAGAAGCTGGGCACCATTATCAATGATCTCTGCCGCTTTTTCAGGATTTCTGATATCCTTTATGTTCTGTATGCCGCCTCCTATGGCAAAGAATGCAGATACCGGAGCTACCATCTCAGCTGTTCTTTCAAAGGCTGCGGTGTATTCATCACCTTCACCATGGGTATTGTGTATGGTCACTGCGGTTCCCGTATCGATAAATGCGTTTACTCCGCTGAACGCAAGGCCGCCAACCTGCATAATTCCGGCTGCAGTGCCGTATGATGCAGCACATGCCACACCAAACCCTATTGCAGAAGCGGCAGCCTTTGTCTCTACTGCTGCTTCATAACATTTATTTTCAAATTCAGCCTGTTCTTCATGCGCAGCCCCTTCAAGAATAGCCTGGGCCTGTTCAAACATGATCTTAGCCTTCTTTATATCTGTCCCGTACAGTTCGGCAACAGCTTTCAGCTTCTGACCGTTTTTTGCGCTGTCAAAAGCTTTGGTAATATCTTCTGCAAATTGTATTGCCGGTGATTTTTCTTCCGCTGCATAGGTGACTGTCAAAAAAGGTGAACTGCTGTATGCTGTCTGCAAAGGAATCTGTTCAAAGGATGATTTTTTTCTGTTCTTTGATAATTCCTTCTCAGTCCGGGCCAGCTCTTCCGCATGGTATTCAAATGAACCGCAGAAGCTTTCTGCAATACGAAAGGCTTCCTGTGCCTCCGCCAGCAGAGTTCTGAACTCATCTGCATTAAAAGAATCAGTATCAAACTTTTCAAGCTTTTCAATATAGGCCCTTCCGAGAAGATAAAGCTGGGTGGTTATGACTGCCTCACCTTCGACAATTGCCTGTGTTCCTTCCGAAACAGGCAGCATTACCTTTACTTCCGTTACCGGGGCAGCCTGTTCACTTTTGCCGCATCCCGCAGCCGAGATGATTATCAGAATCACAGCTGATATGATACAGATTGCTTTTTTCATAAAACAGTCCTCCGCATGACCATTAATAACTTATGTTCATATTACTATACATCCGGTAAAAATGCACTCTTATATGTTCCCGGCAGGTTTATGCATGCCGGCCCCAAATATATGGATTGATAAAAATTATGTATATGTTAAAATAAAGCCATGAAAAAGATGGGGAAGAAATTTATAGCGGGAACTGCGATGGTGCTTACTGCTGCATCACTTTCAGGTTGCTCACTTCTTGAGAACCTTTTCCCGAATCCCACCGTTTACGGCCCTCCGCCTGAAAACATCCAGGAAACTGTTCCTGAAACAGATGCTGAAGAAACTTTTGATCCTGCAACAGAAATCAATGAAGATGTATACGGTCCCCCGGAGTGGTTCGAATGACAGCTTTCAATCTTAAAGCAATCAAAGAAAATCAGTTAAAGCTGCTTTCTGAATACAGGAAGCAGCTTTATAATAATCCGCATCTTAAATTCCTGTTTTTGGAACTGACCTTAAGATGCAATGAGCGATGCCTTCACTGCGGCTCAAACTGCGGAGATGTTCCCTCCTCAGAGCTTACTTTTGATCAATACAAAAAAATCCTTACCGATATTTCCGGCGAATTCAACATAAAAGACTTCCAGCTCTGCATAACCGGCGGCGAGCCTCTTTTAAGGCTTGATTTCTTTGACATAATGAGCTTCGCAAATGATCTGGGATACAACTGGGGAATGACAAGCAACGGTATCCTTATTACGCCCGGTGTTGCAAAGAGACTTAAAGAAACCGGTATGCACACCATATCCATAAGTATTGACGGGCTTGAATCATCTCACGATGCTTTCCGTCAGACACCCGGCGGATATAAAAAGGCAATGGCCGGAATTAACAACCTCCTTAATGAAGGCGGGTTTGAGCATGTTCAGGTAACCACAGTGATCAATCACAGCAATATGCATGAGCTTGACGGACTGTATAAGATTTTCTGTGACATGGACATTGATTCATGGAGACTTATCGGCATAGAGCCGATGGGACGTGCACTTCTCCACCCTGAGCTTCTGCTCACAATGGATGATCAGAAATATCTTTTCGATTTCATCAGGGAAAAAAGGATGGAAGATATGCCTGTAACATATGGATGCAGCCATTTTCTGGGATATAAATATGAACGCGAGGTAAGAGATCATTATTTCACCTGTAATGCCGGCATATATGTGGCCAGCATATGCACAAACGGTGATATAATCGCCTGCCTTGATATAGAAAGAAGGCCTGAATTCGTTCAGGGCAATATTCTGAAAGACAGTCTGAAGGATGTATGGGAAAACCGCTTTGAATTTTTCAGGCGCGGCCTTGATGAGCTGAGCACGGAATGCTCTTCCTGCTCATACAGGGAATTCTGCAGCGGCGGTGCCCATCACAGCTTTGACTATGATAATAAAAAGCAGAGGATCTGCTTCAGGGATACACCTGTTTTTGACTAAGGAGGTAAAATATGGCGGAAACTACCACAACCTGCTGTCAGGGATGCAAAGATGACAAGGTCAGAGCCCTTGACCTTGCGCTTGAAAAATACGGATATGACAGCGGCAATCTTATCGGCATTCTTCAGTCAGCGCAGGATATTTACGGATATCTGCCTGCAGACATCATTTACTACATAGCGTCCTGCACGGGATCAACTCCTGCCAGGATCATGGGAGTTGCCACTTTCTACGCCCAGTTCAGACTTGAGCCTGTGGGAAAATATCTTATCATGCTCTGCAAGGGCACTGCCTGCCATGTCAACGGATCTGACAGGATTGAAAAGGCCATCACCGCAAAACTGGGGATAACAAACGGTCAGACCACGGAAGACGGGCTTTTCACACTAAAGAATGTGGCCTGTCTCGGCTGCTGCAGCCTCTCACCTGTAATGATGATCAACGAAGAGACTTTCGGAACTCTTACACCTGAAAAGGCAATAAAGATACTTGATGAATATAAGGCAAAGGAGGAAAACGCATGAGGCTTATCATAGGTGAAGGCAGCTGCGGAATTGCTGCTGGAGCTGCAAAAGTTTACGACAGCATTAAGGCATCAATGAAACCTGAAGATTCTTTTACCCTTGGCATCACCGGCTGCATAGGAATGTGCTTTCTTGAGCCTATTGTTGATATATATGACGGCCCGGAGCTTCTTAAACGTCTGGTAAGGGTAAAACCGGAGGACGGTGAAAGAATTGCCTCGGCAGTGAGAACTGAAAATTTAGATCAGATTTCAGACCTTTTTATCAGTGAAGATGATGCTTCTTTCCTTAAACAGCAGACCAGGATTGCCCTTAGAGGCTGCGGAATCATTGATCCTACCGATCTTTCATCCTATAGGGAAGCGGGCGGATATAAGGCACTTGAAAAGGCCTTAAAAGAAATGTCACCGGAAGATGTTATCGAAACAATAAAGATCTCCGGTCTGGCAGGAAGAGGCGGTGCCGGGTTCCCTACCTGGTTTAAATGGGACGCAGCCAGAAAGTCACCGGGCGAAGAAAAATATCTCATCTGCAATGCGGATGAAGGAGATCCGGGTGCATTTATGGACAGGGCTGTAATAGAAAGCAACCCGCATAACCTCATTGAAGGAATGCTTATAGGCGCATATGCCATCGGCGCAAAGGAAGCTATAGTTTATGTTCGTGCCGAATATCCGCTTGCTATAGCCAGACTTAAAAATGCCATAGACCAGGCCGAAAAAGAAGGCCTGATCGGCGAAAACATCATGGGGACGGGCTTTTCGTGCAAGTTCAGATATATGGCAGGTGCCGGTGCCTTTGTATGCGGCGAGGAAACCGCACTTATAGAATCTCTGGAAGGAAAACGCGGAATGCCGCGTCTTAAACCTCCTTTCCCTGCAGCGGCAGGATATAAATATAAACCATCAAATATCAACAATGTTGAAACATTCGCCAATGTTGCTTGGATAGTCAACAACGGAGGTGAAAGCTTTGCTGCTCTGGGCACAGAAGGAAGCAAGGGAACAAAAGTTTTCGCACTTACCGGAAAGATCAGAAGGGGCGGCCTTGTGGAGATCCCTATGGGTCAGACTCTGAGACATGTCATTTTTGACATTGGAGGAGGCGTCAGGGACGGCAAAAACATAAAGGCGGTTCAGATGGGCGGTCCATCCGGCGGATGCATACCGGAAAGCCTGCTTGATACAGTAATTGATTATAAAGCACTTTCAGCTACCGGTGCCATTATGGGTTCAGGCGGAATGGTAGTTATGGATGAAAACACCTGCATGGTCAATATGGCAAAATTTTTCCTTGACTTCACTTCGAAAGAATCGTGCGGAAAATGTGTCCACTGCAGGATAGGCACAAAGAGAATGCTTGAGATCCTTACCAGGATCACCGAAGGCGAAGGAAAAGAAGGCGATGTGGAGCTTCTTGAAGAGCTCTGCACCTCCATTAAAGACGGTGCTCTGTGCGGCCTCGGCCAGACGGCTCCGAATCCTGTGCTTACTACTATCAGATACTTTCGTAATGAATATGATGCCCATATAAACGAAAAACGCTGTCCGGCAAAAGAATGTGCTGCTCTCCTGAGCTACAGCATAGATCCCGGCAAATGCATCGGCTGCACTCTCTGTGCGCGCAAATGTCCGGCCGGCGCCATCTCAGGTACACTTAAGTCACCTCACGTTATCGACCCGGCAGCCTGCATCAGGTGCGGCCAGTGCGTACAGACATGCAGGATGGGCGCGATTTCTATTGATTAAGGAGGCAGATGATGGATCAGATAAAAATAACAATAAACGGAACAGAATGTACCGGAAATAAAGGCGATACCATTCTGCAGATAGCAGCGGCACACGGAATTTTTATCCCTACCCTGTGCCACTACGCAGGTGTAAAACAGTACGGAGCCTGCGGCATCTGTCTGTGTGAAGGCGAAGGTCTGCCGAAGCTGATGCGTGCGTGCAGCACTGTCCCTGCAGATGGTTGGAAAATAAGCACACAGACTCCAAGAGTCATCCAGGCCAGAAAGGTGGCCCTGGAGCTTCTTATGAGCGACCATGACGGAGACTGTCTGGGGCCTTGCAAGATCAAATGTCCTGCACATACTGATGTTCAGGGTTATATAAAACAAATTGCTCAGGGCAATTATAAGGAAGCTGTAAAGATCATAAAAGAACAGAACCCTATACCGGCCTCCATAGGCCGCATATGCCCTCACCCTTGCGAGAGCGCATGCAGAAGACAATATGTTGAAGAGGCTATGTCCATATCATATCTTAAGGCTTTTGCGGCAGATAAAGACCTTGCTTCAGGTTTTGCAAAGCCTGACGGAAGCGGCTGCTATGTTCCCGATATCCTTCCTGATACAGGAAAGAAGGCTGCTGTCATAGGCGGAGGCCCTGCAGGTCTTGCGGCAGCATATTATCTCAGAAAGTGCGGGCACAGCGTTACCATTTACGACGCCATGCCGGAAATGGGCGGCATGCTCCGCTACGGAATTCCTGAGTACCGTCTTCCGAAACGCATTCTCCAGAGGGAAATATCTGAAATAGCCAATACCGGCATTTCCCTGGTGAATGGCGTCCGCATCGGCAGCGACATCAGTCTTGAACAGTTGAGAAAAGAAAACGACGCTGTGGTTGCTGCCATAGGCGCATGGACAAGCAACAGTATCCGCTGCCCGGGTGAAGACCTGGAAGGTGTTACCGGCGGTATCCATTTTCTCAGGGAAGTTGCGGAATCCATAGATGTTTACGGTGAATCCGGAAAACTGACAAAAGATATAAAAATCGGCAGGAACGTTGCCGTTGTGGGAGGCGGAAATGTTGCTATGGATGCCTGCAGGACCGCAATAAGGCTTGGTGCGGAAAATGTTTATGTTATCTACAGAAGAAGACGCAGCGAGATGCCTGCATCGGAAGAAGAGATAGAAGAAGCAATTGAAGAAGGCGTAACATTCAAATTTCTTACGAACCCTGCTGAAATAATGGGAAAAGACGGAAAGGTAAGCCGGGTAAAGCTGCAGATCATGGAGCTTGGAGAGCCTGACGCTTCAGGCAGAAGAAAGCCCGTTCCCGTTGAAGTAAAATTTGAGATATTGGATGTTGATTCCGTAATAATCGCAGCCGGCCAGTCTCCGGACATAACGGGATTTGAAGATATCGAAACAAACAAAAAAGGCGTTTTTCTTGCTGATCCTTTTACATTCAGGACAAATCTTGAAGGCGTTTTTGCTGCAGGCGATGCATCAAATAATGGGGATGACATTGCAATTGCAGCCATTGCTACCGGTTTTCATGCTGCGCAGGTAATAAACGGTTACCTTCACGGTGATATGGTTCCGTATTCTGAAACCTTTGTATCTGAAAGAGACCTTGAAACAGTGAAGAAAGAGCTTTCTCTGCGCGAGAAAATGCCAAGGATCAAAATGCCTGTCCTCTCTCCTGAGGAAAGACGCTCCAACTTTAAGGAAGTTACTCTGGGCTTCAATGAAGAAGATGTTATTAAAGAGGCAAAGCGCTGCCTTGAATGCGGCTGCCACGAATACGGCGACTGCAGGCTGATCACCTGCGCAAACTGTGACGAGATCTGTCCTTCCAGATTTGCAGGAGAAAAGCATGCTTCCTTCAAGGAGGAAAAGCTGGTCGTTATCGAGCGGAACCAGGGCAAATGCATACTCTGCAATCTTTGCGTTAGAACATGTGACGAAGTTGCAAAGAAAGGCATCCTAGGCCTTGTAGGGCGCGGATTTACCACTGTTATCAAGCCTGAATTCAATGATCCGGAAACCATTGCCTGCTGCGCTGACTGCGCAAAATGCGTTGAAGCCTGCCCTACCGGGGCCTTGAAACTTCTTAAGTAAAATCAGTTTGATAAAGCATTATTAAAGCCCTGAAACCGTTTTGTTTCAGGGCTTTTTACATTTTGCATAATAATCTTAGCCTATCCGCATATTCTTGCCTTTTTTGCTAAATATTTACACTGGGATTGTGACAATAGAATTCTATCCTCTCGGCCATGTATTTCATCGCAAGCCGTTGGAAATATTTCCGGTTGAAATTCAATGGTCATCAACAATTTTCGTACGGATTTTATAATACTTGTTGGTATCTTCCCGGCACCATTATTATTCCACATAATCCAGTGCTATAGTAAGTGTATTCAGAGATTTTTTCAGCTCTATTTTCATAATGTCATCTTTCCTTCCGGCATGGATTGCCGGACTTTTTATTCGTTTGCAGATTATTTTACCAGATCCGTCAGTTTTTCCAGTCAGCTATACTGTCCAGTTTGGTAGTTCCATCAAAATTGATAAGATAAAGCAGCTCCTCGTTTTCAAATATGCGGACGAAGATTTCCTTCGAATTCACATCAACGACTTCCGTAAAAATCGATTCCCAATACACATTTAAATCCCGCTTTTCCTGCCGCGGCATTTCGCTGACCCCGGCATTCGCTTCATTGATCAGCTCTCTGGCAGTATCCTCAAATTCCGGCTGCATGATAAGATCATACATAGCCCACGAATCTTCACCGATATTTTCACTTCTCGGATCGAAATAATTGT
>JAZUFV010000041.1:0-3497 GCA_045640845.1 Lachnospiraceae bacterium | reverse complement strand
GATGAAACCGGCACTCCTTTGGATATCGGCTTTACCAAGGACAACACCGGGGATAATATTTCTGAATTAAATCCGTCTTTCTGTGAACTTACAGGACTTTACTGGGCCTGGAAAAACGTAGATGCAGATTACATAGGTCTGGCACATTACAGGCGCCATTTTTCCTTAAAAAACAAAAAGGACTTTGAAAGCCTCCTTAAGGAGGAAGAACTCAGGCCGTTTCTAGGACGGATCAGAGTCTTTGTTCCAAACAAAAGAAAATATTATATTGAGACTTTGAGAAGCCATTATGCCCATACACATTACGAAAGCCATTTGGATGAATCCGCGCATATTATCGCAGAAAAGTATCCGGAGTATCTGGGAAGCTTTAAAAAAGTAACAGAGCGCACCTGGGGCTATATGTTTAATATGTTTATCATGGAAAAATGCCTTCTGGATGAATACTGTTCCTGGTTTTTTGATATTCTGTTTGAACTGAAGGAAAGAGTGGATGCTTCAGAGCTGGATCAGTTTCAGGCCAGGTTTTTTGGTCGCATAAGTGAGATAATATTTAATGTCTGGCTGGATGAAAAACTCTCTGCCGGGGAGCTTAATCAGGAACAGATCAAAGAGATTCCGTGTGTTCATATGGAAAAAATCAACTGGCTGAAAAAAGGCACATCTTTCTTAAAGGCAAAATTCGCCGGAAAGAAATATGAGATGAGCTTCTGATACAGTTAGCAAATAATAGGTTTGTATGCTATAATAAATAAATTATTTTAGTGCAAATATAATAACGATATTGGGAAGTGGATATGTTTAAACGCTTTTTCAGGGATACAAAAAAATATTTCAGATATTCTGTTGATGCGGCCAAAGCCCAGCTGAAAGCTGAAGTGGCCAATTCATACCTTAACTGGATCTGGTGGATACTTCAGCCAATCTGCTTTACAGGCATATATGCGCTTGTTTTCGGGATTTTCTTTAAGTTAAAAGAAGACTACATGATAGCATTTATCGTCATAGGTGTTGCTGTGTGGGATTATTTTAATAACATGATGAAAAACAGCGTAAACCTGATGAGAAACAATAAGTCAATTGTCAGTAAGGTTTATCTGCCAAAGTATGTCCTTATCTTTGTAAGGATAGGTGTAAACGGATTCAAGATGCTCATCTCCATGGGTCTTGCCGTTGTTCTTATGATTGTTTACGGGGTCACTGTTTCATGGAGGCTGCTGTATATTATTCCGGTATTTATTACCCTGATATTATTTACTTACGGTATGTCCTGTCTGTTGCTTCATTTCGGCGTTTTTGTGGCCGACCTGACCAACATTGTTGATATCGTGCTCAGAATGGTATTTTATCTGACCGGCGTTTTTTATAACGTCGGAAAGAGAATTCCTGCGCCGTACGGAAGACTACTGACAAGACTGAACCCGATAGCGTTCATAGCGGATTCATTCAGAAAAGTCATGCTTTATGACCAGTCACCGGGATATAAAGTATTAGCATGCTGGTTCGCTTTTTCCCTGCTGCTGTGCATCTTCGGAACCTGGCTTATTTACAAAAATGAAAACAGTTACGTTAAATCCATATAAAAGGTGAATCAATTGGGCGAAATAGCATTAGAAGTAAAAGATCTTTATATAACATACAATAGCATGAAAACCTATTCCATCAAGCGCAACCTGTTGCATGGGAAAAAGGTTGATAAGGACAGGATAGAGGCTGTAAAGGGAGTTTCTTTCTCTGTTGAAAAAGGAAATATCCTGGGAATAGTGGGAAAGAACGGAAGCGGAAAATCTACCCTGCTTAAGTCAATTGCAGGAATTTTCGCACCGGACAGTGGTGAAGTGGACCTGAAAGGCCATTCCATCTCACTTATGAGCATAGGGGTAGGTTTCAACAACGAACTTACCGGACGCGAGAACATTGCACTTTCAGGCCTTCTGCTTGGTTTCTCAAAAGAAAAAATTGCAGAGAAGACGGATGAGATAATAAAGTTTTCAGAACTGGGCAAATTTATTGACTTCCCGGTACGTACATATTCAAGCGGAATGCATTCAAAGCTGGCTTTTGCAATCACCGCTATACTTGAAACAGATATTATCCTTGTGGATGAAGTATTGAGCGTCGGAGATGCAAAGTTCAAAAAGAAGAGCTTTAATAAAATGAAAGAACTGATAACTGATGCGGACAGAACTGTAGTTATCGTTTCGCATGTGGCAGAAACTTTAAGGGAATTGTGTGATACCATTCTCTGGATAAACGATGGGGAAATGGTAATGATCGGACCGAAGGACGAAGTACTGCCAAAATACGAAGAATTCATGAGCTAAAGGAGAAACATGAGTAATTACCTTCTTATGATGATGGGCGGAAGCGGAACCAGACTGGGTGCCGACAGACCCAAACAGTATATCGAAGTTGAGGGACAGCCGATTTTTTCATATATCATCTTGAGCTATGACAAGGCAGAGTTCATTGATGAAATAATCATAGTATCACATGAAAGCTGGATGGATTATGTAAGTGAATGGATGAACAGACTGAACATACAAAAGCCCCTTCAGATAGTTGCAGGCGGTGAGACGCGTTCACATTCGGTTAAAAACGGACTGGCTGCAATTGCTGATAAGGCTGCAGATGATGATGTTGTCCTTTTTCATGATGCAACACATCCTTATGTGGACAGGGAAGGCACACTGAAAGTGATTGAAGCCATAAAGGAATACGGCGGAGCAACATTGGCAACCTATCAGTATGATACCGTTTACAGAATCACTGATGATGATTTTGTGGCCAATGTCATTCCTCGTCAGGAAGTCATAGCGGGGGCATCCCCGGAGGGGTTCCGTTTTGGGGATATATATAAAATATATGCGGATGCTTCAGATGATGAGCTGAAGGCAATGACATCAGCCGGAGCCATAGCACTGGCGCATGACATAAAAATGAAATCTGTTAAGACAGATGTAATAAATCTTAAGATCACATATCCGGGAGACCTTGAGATATTTAAGAAAATAGTCGGAACCTACTTCTTTGAACAGGAGAAAAAATGAAGAATATAAAATTAGTAACGGATTACCTTGACAGGTCTGCCGAAACATATCGTGAAAAGATAGCCTTCGGAGACGAGAACAGAACCGAAACATTCGGAGAAGTTTACGATGAATCACGAAAAATTGCGGCAGCGCTTATAGAACGGAAAGTCTTTGGTCGTCCGGTGGCTGTATTTATGGATAAAAGGGTTGAGTGCATCAATGCAATGCTGGGCGTAGCATACAGCGGAAACTTTTATACCGTGCTTGATGTACATATGCCGGAGGCGAGAATAAACAAGATACTGGAAGTGCTGAAGCCGGAAGTATTTGTTACCGATGCCGAACACAAAGAGCAGGCGGAAAACCTTATAGGGGCAGGGAATGTGATTCTGTTTGAGGATGCAGTGAAAGGCGTGGCTGACGATGCGGCGATTGCTGATATCCGCGAAAAAACATCTCCGGAAA
>JAZUFV010000040.1:0-7453 GCA_045640845.1 Lachnospiraceae bacterium | reverse complement strand
TGTTGCAATTGTTAAAATTGCATTCATTATGAAATTCCGCTTAAGTGAAACCTGCCTCATTACATCGAACCTTTGCGTTTCAGGACCACCCCAAGGGTTTTGACCAGAATCTTCACATCAAGCCACGGTGTCCATTTACTGATGTATTCATTATCAAGCCTTACTATCTCTTCAAAGTCTGTAATTTCATTTCGTCCGCTCACCTGCCACAGCCCTGTTATTCCAGGCTTAAATGAAAGACGACTCTTATGATGTGCCTCATATTTTTCAAACTCATCAACTGTAGGAGGTCTGGTGCCAACCAGGCTCATATCACCTTTAAAAACGTTCAAGAATTGCGGAAACTCATCCAGTGACCAGTTTCTTATTTTATGGCCTATGCCCGGAAGGATTCGTGGGTCATTTTCCATCTTGAATACGAGGCCTTCCAGCTCATTCTGCTCCATAAGTTCTTTTTTTCGTTCTTCCGCGTCCATATACATCGAACGGAACTTGTATATATTGAACCTGCGGCCATTTTTGCCAATGCGTACCTGCTTAAAGATTGCCGGTCCCGGGTCTTTTGCCTTTATCTGAGGGGCAATTATCAAATACAGGATTCCGGTAATGATAAGCCCTATGATGCTTCCGATAATATCTGCAAAACGTTTTAAGAACAGCTCGATTCCCGAAGCTGTATTGTTTGAAATGGTCATTACCATGCGTCCGCCCACATCTTCCGTGAGCACGTTCGGAAGGTAAAGGCCGGCTGCTGCAAGCGGTGAGTGAACAACCACGCCGGCTGCCAGGAAAAATTCCATTAATTCCGTTCGCTCGTTGATATCGTCGATAGAAAGAAGAACTTCATCAACAACGTTTGAAAGGACATAGTCTTTAAGACCTGCGTAATCTGATACAATTTCGCAGCCCTCCACGTTTTCACCGGCTCCCGGTCCGTCTTTTACGACAGCTCCGGAAAGGAAGAAATCATTAAACTGTTTTTCCCTTATTGAAGCTAAGCAGTCGCTTATATTGTCTTTTTCCGAAACAATAAGAAGATGCGGAAGCTTATAATTATTCCTGAAATGGTTTCTTAAAATGATCTTATATAGGCATCTGCTGCCGTATATCAGAATAAGGGCCGCTATTGCCATATATGCAAAGAGCCATCTTGGAAGCACCTGTGACTGCTTGGTGAAATACAGATATAAAAGGAAAACGGCAAAGGTGATCACCAACTGAAGTATGACGCTGGCAAGCTCTATCCACTTTCCCCTGTGCATTATGTTTTTATATGAACTGGTAAAAAGTGCGGCAAGAAAATATATGACAACAAGGATTATCCCAAACTTTACTTCCGCTCCGGAATAATCTTTGTCAGGCCTGAATCCGAACCTGAGAATGTATCCAATTACATAAGACGCAGCAAAAAGGATAAGGTCAATAATGAAAAAATCAATATGCCTGTTTTTTGCCGGTGTTTTTTTGTACATTTTCCGCTCCGCTTATATTATCATTCTGGTGACATTATGAATGTCAGCCTCGTCTCCTTCTGTCTGCTTCGGAGTCATATAGTCTTCGTCATAACTAACAACAAGTATCCTGTGATAATCCTCGGTGATCATCAGCTCAGTGTCTTCAAAAGGCACCAGCATATATTTTTCCATCACGGACTTCGGATGTACCTGGTCAACGCCTATAAACCTGTCATTTGCCCTGTGGATAAGAGTCTTTTTCCCTGCAAATCTCTGGTTAAATCTTTCAGCCGACCTGTGCTTTGCTTCATCCGGAAACAGTTTTCCTATGAAGTAAAGCAGGTAAACAAATGCCAGCTTTGGTCCCTTGTAAAGCCCCCGCCTTTTGGTAAGCTCCATTGTCCTTTTGTTTTTCAGGATTCCGATGTAAAAGGCAATTCCTGCTATCTTCAGTTTCTGGACAAAGCGCTTTTCCGAAATAAAGTCATATATGAAAAAGTCAAGCCAGACAACCGGCTTTCCATCCCGGTGCATCCACAACTGCGGAAAGGAATTTGAAAACTCATCAAAAACTATATTTTCGCCAAAGTCCCCTGTGCTGATGACTTTTTTGAATTTTTCATATTCAGCTCTGGTAAATGATACGTCAACATCGTCATCCCACGGAATGAAGCCTTTCTCGCGCACAGCTCCGATGAGTGAACCTGCATACAGTGAATACGAGATTTCATTCTCCGTGCAGATTCCATGGAATATCTTCAGTAATTCCAGAAGTTCTCTCTGTATTTCTTTTACGGTAAATTCCTTTGACCTATCCTGCATCTTTAATCAATATTTTCCGAAATCAAGCCTTGCCAGATCATGTTCCGGAACCCTTTTCTCTTCCGGCGGAAGTGTCATGTAATTCTCATCATATGAAAATGTCAGATACTCATCATACCTTTTCGGAACCGGCATCATTTTTCCGTTGAACATCATCTCAATCGGTTCCTCTTCAAGTATTGAAGCCGGAAAAGCGCCGTGGCGGGTGTGCTCGCCGCGTCCGTCATAAAGATACTTTGTTTTCTTTTTATCGTACTTTTCAACCACCCTCATCTGGTGCTTTTCAAGCTTTTCCATTGAAGTGTGGTTTTTATATACAGTTGCCAGCCTGCAGATAAACTTCAGCTTTCCGTAAAAGTGCATCGGGGTATTTCCCCATTTATGGTGCACCAGTGACTTCCCCAGTATCGTGCGGAAAATGTGAAGCTTCTGCCCCAGCTTGTTTTCACTTGTGTAGTCATGGACAAATATATCCATGAAAATGCCATGGCTTATTAAATCAAACTGCTGTGAAAAGTTTGTGTCAAAAACAGTCCCTTTAAGCCTTATCTTGTCAAAAATACTGTGATATTCGCCATCAGTCTCCTTTGACTGATACACAAACTCATCAGAAAGTTCTGACTGAACCACATCCCTGAACTTATCATAATCTTCAGGGAGCATCATAACATCTATGTCATCATCCCAGGGAATGAAACCCTGATGACGTACTGCGCCCAGAAGAGTGCCGCCGCCCAGAAAATACTTAATCTCATATTTCCTGCATATCCTGTCAAACTCCAGAAGACATTTAAATTCCAGTTCTCTTACTTTATTCAGTTCATCTTCGGTCAGCCGGATCATGTTTCAGTCCTTATTGATAAGGAGTACCCGGCCTTTGACTTTACCTTTTTCCTTATAAAGCCTGAATGCTTCCCATGCATCCTTCATTTCAAATATACGGTAGAACAGTTCACTGTCGTACTTCAGCCTTCCGTTTGCAAAGCACTCGGCCGTCCTGGTCCATTCATCTCCCGGATAAGGAGCTGAGCCACTCATCCAGGAACCTGTGATAAACATTTCCTTGCGGTTTATAAGTTCCCATTCTGCCTTAGTAAAAGTAACATTACCTACCGGCGTTCCTATATAACTTACCGTTGCCCTGTTTGCTGCCAGCTTAAAGCAGAGCTTTATCGTCTCTTCCGTTCCGGCTGCTTCAAATACCCAGTCAAAGCCTTTCCCGTCTGTCAGGGCCATGGCTCTTTCCATATAATCTTCATCAAGGGTACTTATCACCTCATCCGCTCCAAGGCGTTTTGAAAGCTCAAGATGTTCCCTGCTTCTTCCGAAGGCAACTATTTTTTTTGCACCGAGGATGCGCGCCCACTGGATCGTGAAGGTTCCGATGGTGCCGCCTCCCACTACAGCAACTGTGCCGCCCGGTCTGTAATGTGCAAATTCCAGTCCGTGAAGAGCAACTGTACTCGGCTCAAAAAGTGCTCCCTGCTCAAAAGGGATGGCTGCATCAATTTTTACGGCGTTTCCGGCAGGAATCACAATGTAGTCGGCAAAAGCCCCCTGGATTCGTGAGCCTATGAATGTATAATGTTTGCAAAGGGAATAAAGACCTGCCTTGCAGTCATCGCACTCCATGCACGGAACAAGCGGTGCTCCGGCAACATGGTCCCCCACTTTCAGACCTTCAACACCTTCCCCAACTTCCGTGATATACCCGGAAAACTCATGTCCAAGAACTATCGGATAATAATGTGCTCCGTTGTTTAATACTCTCGGGACATCAGAGCCGCAGATTCCGCAGGCCATAACCCTAATCTTAACGGTTCCCGGCTTTACCTGAGGTTCCTCAAAATCATCATATCTTAAATCTTCATTACCATAAAGAACTGCTGCTTTCATACTCTCTCCGTTTACGTCAAACATGCCCCGAAGGGCATGTTGCTTATTTCTATCTGATGGCTCCGCTGATCATATAATTATATTTTACAGCATAGTTGTAGTCTTCAACCATAGAAACCACACCACTCTTCACAAGTTCTTTGGCACTCTTGCCGATGACTCCGTCACGAACCTTTGCGAACTGTGCCGGCATGTACTGTCTTATCATTCCCAGAGGAATATCAAATGAATCTATGTTCTCAAAAAGCTTGTTGATGGCTGCTTCAATTTCAGGCCTTGCCATGTAATAACGGCTTCTGTCAGAAAAGCTGTATTTTCTTGCAAGTGCCTTCTGAAGCTCATCACCGTGGTAGTACTTCTGCCAGTCTTTTGGATTCTCAAGCATAATCTTTTCAAGAAGTTCTATAAAGTTTGCCCTCTTGTTTTCGTCTTTGGTAAGCTCTTTTTCCATCATACTGAGCGCAAAAAGGCCTTCCCTGAGTGCAAATGTAAGTGCAGGACCAACCTTTATGATGGCTATGCCGTCTTCAACCATTTCCTTAAGTTTAACAGGCGGCTGGAAGTCGGTTGAATGTCCTTCAAAAACTATATCCGGATAATTTGCCAGCCGCTTGCAGAGCTTATCTGAATCAACCCTGTTATAAACGTGAACGTCATCGTTTCCGAACTCAACCCCCGGTTGGACAACAATTGCGATTATATTCTCCCACGCACTTTCAAGTGAAAGCTCCTTGAATTTTTTCCTGTATGCAATAAGCGTGTTTTCAAAATCATCTGGATCTGTTACCTGCACGGTATCTTCATCTTCCTGATTTCCGCCCGGAATAGGCACTTCGCTTCCGATTACGAATACCGGATGAAGGGAATCGGGATATTCTTTCAGCCTTTCCTGAAAAGCTTCTTCACAGGCCTTGTAAAGTACGGCTCCTCTTTCCGCTATTGTCTCGTCTGAAAGCCTTACATCCCTTGGGTCATCCCCAAGCAGCATGCTTGTATCAAGATGAATTTTAAGGCAGCCGGCCTTAACAGCGTCTGATACAAGGACTTTTGCATTTTCCATAGCCTCAGCTGCAGGAAGGTCCGCCCATGGAAGCGGTCCGAGATGGTCTCCTCCCAGAAGTATCTTTTCACGCGGAAAATCAATCTTATCGGCGATTCTGTATACATAATCAGCAAAATCCTTTGAAGTCATGTTTGTATATCCGCCAAACTGATTAACCTGGTTGGATGTTGCCTCTATGAGCGCATAGTCATCAAACCGCTTTGCCTGCTCAAGGATTGCTTCAATGACTATCTTACTTGCCGTACAAAATGAAGGAATCCCACTGTGAATTCCCAGCTGTCTTTTTGTAACCATTTCCCTTATTGGATGCTTCATTTTGATAATTCCTCCTCCCCAAAAGGTGAAATTCTATTTAATATTATATTTTTCAGCCATTTTGTCGCTGATACTCCATCTGATCAGGTCGTGTCCAACCCTCTGGTGAGGTGCCGGAAGCTGCATATAATCTCCGTACTGCATTTTCAGGAACTTATCCATGTCCTTAAGTCCCATTGCCTGAACACCTTCAAAATTGATGTCCTGATATGGCTTCATATCTTCAACATCAGCGTATGTATATGTAGGGACAAAGCTGGCAACTGTTTTAAGCCCCATCTGCTTTGCCTTTTTATTGTACTTTGTAGCTCTTTTGATGTAGATCCACTGTGTAAACGAAAGCGGTACCAGATGGACAAGAAGGCGGCGCACTTCATTGACAAAACGGGCAGATCTTTCCTTGCTGTCCTTTGCAGGCCCGTCATACACAGGCTTTTCCAGCTGCTTGTTGGTAATAATGTTATGCAGCCTTTCCGCCGTCTTTACATCCCTTACAAACTGAAATCTGGCATTCAGATTGTTCGGAACATAATCGAACGGGAAAATATCCAGACAGATTCCTTTGTGAAAATCCCTGAGTTCGTTATAGTTTGTTATATATTCTGTTTCGTTCATCCTGATCTTTGAGAACAGGTACGGAATCTTCGGATCGCTTTTTCTGGTCTGAAGGAAGAAGTCCTTGCTCAGATATTTAGGAGCTTCTTTCAGAAATTTATTATAATCCTCCCTCAGCATTCCGCAGTCGGCATCATCGTCCCATGGGATGAATCCACCATGACGCAATACACCAAGCATGGTTCCGCCGCAAACAAAATAGCCGACACCGATTTCCCTGCAGACGCGGTCAAATTCCTTAAGTATGACAAGATCTATCTGCTGGATGGTCTTTGTTCTGGTCATGAGTTCTTCATCAACGACAGCTGTCCAGTGATAATAATTATTCGGACATTCTATCTCGATGTTCCCCAGTTTCATCCGCTTTGTAGGAAAAACATCCTCAATCGGAAGCAGCACTCCGAATTCAGGTACCAGTCTTCTGATGAACTTAGTGTTCTTCTCCGAAGTCAGCATGGAATACAGCTTGTCATAAGATTTTTTCGGACTCGTGTGACCATAGCGCAGCGTTCCCCAGAACAGCGATGCTGCCTCTTTGATTTTGATAGGAGTAATTGCACTCTTCGGCACCAGGTTTACTATTTTTTTATACTTACGGGCTGCAAAGAAAACTTTTCTGAAAAATACCTTCTGCTGAGCCTTGCTGTCAGGCACAAAATCAAAAGGATTTACCTCAAGATCAATATCCACTGAAACCTCAATGCTGGCTGTACTTTCCGAAACAGTTTTTCTCACGGTGAACCTGAGTTTCTTTGCCCCACTTGTATAACGGTCCAGAATCGTCAGGCCAAGTTTCCCGGATTTGTCCGAAAGGATCTTATAAAGTCGCTCATAATCGGCGCGCAAAAGACCTATCTCAATTTTCTTTCCGGTTCCTCCCGGAAGAAAATCGCCATAATGGACCGCCCCGACAAGAAGGTTTGAAAATGCAAAATACTTAAGCCCGTTTTCAGAGCATATCCTGTCTATTATTGAAAGAACTTCTTCTCTTGCTTCGCTTATTACTTTTCCGTTTGTTATTTTTACACTCATTTTGTTTTCTGTTTACTCCAAACGCTTATTCAAAGAAATATTTTCTGACAATTTTTTTAAATATTTCAAGATCTCCCGGGTATGTGATTTTAAGATTTATTACATCTGTCTTAACTGATTTCATTTTTATGTCATGTGCCAGTGCTATGGCTCCGGCTGATGTCATTGCCTTCAGCTCATCATCTGAAGCATCCGCATATATTTTATATATATCCCCAAAACGGAACCCCTCCGGGGATGCCCCCGCTATGACTTC
>JAZUFV010000039.1:0-1601 GCA_045640845.1 Lachnospiraceae bacterium | reverse complement strand
AAACTGCACGTTTTTTCAAGTTTCGAATTAACCTAGGCAGGCTTTACTGCTTAAGCTGCACGATTTTTCAAGTTCCGAATTAACCTAGGCAGGCTTTACTGCTTAAGCTGCACGATTTTGTTAGTTCTGAACGATTTCCTGAGCGGAAAATCATTCGGAACTGAGAAAAACATGCAGTTTGATCTGTCCCCTGAAAAGTAGAGAGTTTCAGCACCTGTGTTATAATACACAGAGAAACCAGGAGGACAGATATGGATAAATGTAATTATTCAAAAGAATTCAAACTTAAGGTCGCGAAAGAAGCGCTCCTTCCGGAGAATTATGGCCTTGAGCATGTCATCGCAAGGAAGTACGGCATCCTGCCGGGGACTGTGGTGAGATGGGCAGAGACTCTCAGGAACCTTGGCGAAGAAGAATCGTTCAGGAAAAAGAAAAAAACGCAGATGACAAAACGTGAAGCGGAACTGGAAAAAGAGAACGCAATGCTCCGTGAAGAAGTAGAAATATTAAAAAAAGCAGCAGCCTTCCTGGCGGATCTCCGGCGTGGATGAAATACAGGTTCATTTTAAAGAACCGAAAAGATCACAGCGTTGCCAGGATGGCAAAAGTCCTAGGAGTGTCAGCAAGCGGGTATCACAGGTGGTACAAAAAGATGACAGGGCCTCCGGGAAAACGTGAGCTGAGTGATATCGAGCTTTTTTATGACATACTTGATGTGTTCAGGAAATCAAGGGGTTCCAAAGGCGTGCGCAGGATCACAAAGGATGTGAACCGCAACAGGCCTGTAAAGGTCAACCATAAGCGTGTTGAACGCCTTATGAGGGAACACGGGCTGGCTGCAAAGCCGGTAAAGCATTATGTTTCCACAACAGATTCTGACCACAACTTTCCGATTGCCGACAATCTTGTCAGCAGGGACTTCAGCACTTCCGGAAAGAACATGAAGATGCTGAGTGATACGACTTACATAAAAACCGATGAAGGGACACTGTATGCAGCAGGTGTCATTGACCTTCATGGCAGGATGCCGGTAGGTCTTGCAATGAGCACCAGAAATGACAGATATCTGGTCATGGATGCCCTTAAGGACATGCTTGACCGTGGCTGCGGAAGAAAAGGATGCATCGTGCACAGTGACCGCGGGAGCACATATGCTTCCGGTGAGTACAGGTCAATGCTTGAAGAGAACGGGCTGGTGTGCAGCATGAGCCGGAAAGGCAACTGCTGGGACAATGCACCCATGGAAAGTTTCTGGGGGAAGCTCAAGACGGAATGGCTCAGGAAGAACTACAGGACGATCGAAGAGGCCAAAAGGGATGTCTATGAGTATGTATGGAGCTATTATCCATACGAGCGACCACACTCATCTAACGGGTACAAAACTCCTGCCGAATATTATGCGGGGACTTGACCATAATCATATACTGCGATATATGAAAAATGATCAATAAAAAACAACCCATGGCACTATGCACAGCCATGGGCAGTATAAAAAACTCTCCACTATATGGGGGACACATCAATAGCTTATTATATATTATACAAAAGTTGCTTATTTTAACCACGAAAAAAGATGTCGGGATAGTCCCGACCGCCAACTT
>JAZUFV010000038.1:0-5255 GCA_045640845.1 Lachnospiraceae bacterium | reverse complement strand
GCCGCTTCGCGCCCTTGACAGCCATCTCGTCCGGTGCTGCCGGATGATCAACAGCAACTGAAAGTTGCTGTGCCACTACTGTGGCAAGCGTCTACATTTCCCATGATTATTCTTTCATATGAATATCAGAGTTCCTGAAGAAGCGCATGACCCAGATTTTCTGACGTTTTGACTCCCTTGGGTGCTTTCGTCAGACGTTTTGACTCCGGCTGAGCTTTGCCATCTTTAATTTATCTTACGCTCTGCCATTTTTAGTGCAAATCGTCAAACATTAACATTGCGTTTGGTCCAGTGGGAGCGGTTCTGCAGTGTCCAAGACCAAAGTGACGAAATGTTTGGTCCTCCAGGGGCGGTTCTGCGGTGTTTAGGACCAAAGTGCCGTAGAGTTTGGTCCTGCAGGGGCGGTTCTGCAGTGTCCAGGACCAAAGTGAAGTTATGTTTGGTCCTGCAGAAGCGGTTCAGTGGCGTCCAGGACCAAAGTGAAGTTATGTTTGGTCCTGCGGGAGCAGTTCTGCAGTGTCCAGGACCAAAGTGCCGTGGGATTTGGTCCTGCAGGGGCGGTTCTGCGGTGTCCAGGACCAAAGTGCCGTGGGATTTGGTCCTGTGGAAGCAGTTCTGCGGTGTATAGGACCAAAGCGCCGTAGAGTTTGGTTCTGCAGGGGCGGTTCTGCGGTGTTTAGGACCAAATATATATGAACAGAATCGAAGTTCTACACAGAAGGGGTTAAATGGCAGAATCGTGTAGAAGGAAGGAAGCTTGAAGGTGCAGGCGGCAGTAGGTAATTCTACACGATAAGGGTGAGATGAAGGTATCGTGTAGAAAAATTGCCGCCTAAAGATGACAGCAGCTGATGAAAGTTCTACACGAAAGGCGTGAAAAAGCAGAATCGTGTAGAAGAAAGGAATCTTGAAAGTGACTGCAGCTGAAGGAAGTTCTACACGAACAGGGAGAAAAGGCAAAATCGTGTAGAAATAAAGGTACTGGATTTGTGACTTTTACATCACAGCAACTTTCAGTTGCTGTTGATCACGCGATAGCACCGGACGAGGTGTCTGTCAAGGGCGCGAAGCGGCGTAGCTTCCCTTGACAGACATCGAGACGGTGCTATCTAAATTTGAATTCTTGTCATCCGGCCGGCATAAGGCCGTAGCATAAAAGGGCGAACACAGTTCGACCCTACGGCGGCACACGTTAAAAATCATAAAAACTGCCGCACTGTTCAGTGCGGCAGTCGTTAATCTCAGTATGCAGTTTAAAGTTATTCAACTTCAACCAGCTGGATGTGGAAGTTAAGAGCTTTGCCTGCAAGCTCATGATTTGCATCAAAGGTGATGCTTGCGTCATCTTTTGCAACAACGGTTGCTGCAAAAGGCTGGCCCATGGCACCCGTAAGGTAAACCTGCTGCCCTACGCTTAAGTTTTCAGCGCCCGGCAGCTGCACAAGCTGAACTGTGAAGATGGCCTGAGGGTCAGCCTCGCCATAAGCCTCAGAAGGAAGAAGATGTATATCAACCTCTTCACCCACTTCCATATTTACAACAGCCTTGTCAAATCCCGGGATCATCATACCGACAGCGCATACAAACTCCAGCGGCTCGTTACGGTCGTAGGAAGAATCGAACTGTGTTCCGTCATCAAGAGTGCCCTTATAGTGAACCTTAACCTTTTTGCCTGCATTTTTTCCTTCATAGAGTATCTGCTGTGGATGGCAGCCGCCGCAGCTTCCGCAGTTATGTCCGCATGAAGATTCCTCTTCATGTTCATGGCAGTTAGCCTCCTGTGAATAAACGTTGCCTGCAAGGAAAGCCTCAACAGCCTCATCAGCATCGCCTGACGCACCTACAGCAACATCAATTCCCGCTGCCGAAAGAGCCTCAAGTGCACCATTTCCCATACCGCCGCAGATTACAGTATCGACTCCCTTTTCCTTCAGAAAATCTGCCAGAGCTTCATGACCTGCTCCTTCTGTGCCTATAACCTCGGCCTTCATGATCTTTCCGTCTTCTATCTCATAAACCTTAAAATTTTCGGTTTTTCCGAAATGCTGAAAAACCTTGCCATTTTCAAAACTTACAGCTATCTTCATTTTTTGCTCCTTATAAATGTTCTTGAGCCTAGTTTACAACAAAAACACGGTTTCGTAACTATTTTTTTGCATCACCTGCGCAAGATAGGCTATAATCCAGGAGAAAATATTTTAAATGCGGGATAAACAATGGGAACAATAGTTACTCTGAAAAAAGGTGAGGGCCGCACCGTGCTTGGCGGAGGCCTGTGGATATTCGATAACGAGATTGAAAGTGTTACCGGAAGATATACCAACGGCGACATCGTCATGGTAAAGGATAACAGCGGAAAGGCCCTGGGCAAAGGCTTTATTAACGCCAATTCCAAAATACGCGTAAGGCTTCTTACAAGAGACCCGGATGCAGAGACGGATGATGCTTTCTTCAGGGCACGTGTTCAGACTGCCTGGGATTACAGAAAGATGACGGTTGATACATCTTCGTGCCGCCTTATTTTCGGCGAGGCGGATTTCCTTCCGGGGCTGACCGTTGATAAATATAGAGACGTTCTTGTAGTAGAAGCTCTTTCCCTGGGGATCGACAGGCTTAAGGAAAAAATCGTAAGTCTCATCAAAGAGGTGCTTGAAGCTGACGGCATAAAGATCCGCGGCGTTTATGAGCGCTCAGATGCAAAGGAAAGAAAAAAGGAAGGCCTTCCCCTTTTCAAAGGATTCATGGGTGAGCCTTTTGATCCGGTCGTTGAAATTTGCGAAAACGGCGTAAAATACATGGTGGATGTGGCAAACGGTCAGAAGACCGGCTTCTTCCTTGACCAGAAATACAACCGGCTTGCCATGCAGAAATACTGTAAGGGCAAAAAGGTTCTTGACTGCTTCACCCATATGGGCACCTTTGCGCTGAATGCAGGGATTGCCGGGGCTGCTTCTGTCACCGGACTGGATATCTCAGAATATGCCATCGGTCAGGCTGAAAGAAACGCCGCCTTAAACGGGCTTGAAGATACAGTAAGATTCCGTGCGGCAGATGTTCTTGATGAACTTCCTAAGCTCCTTGAAGCAGGTGAGAGCTATGACGTGGTCATCCTTGACCCTCCGGCATTTACAAAATCAAAAGAAGCAACAAAAAATGCCATCCGCGGCTACCGGGAAATTAACATGAAAGGCATGCGCCTTGTAAGGAACGGCGGAATACTTGCCACCTGCTCATGCTCACATTTCATGACGCCGGAGCTTTTTGAAAAAATGATGCGTGAAGCCGCCAAAGGAGCCGGAAAAACTCTCAGGCTCATAGAAGCCCGTGCGCAGAGCCCTGACCATCCGGTACCGGTTGCAAACGAGGCTTCACTCTACCTGAAATTCTATATTTACCAGGTGCTTGATAAATTTTAAAAACGCCTGCCCGGTCGACCTTGCGTTTTGTTTTTTGCCGGCCTCATGTTTTTACTAAAGACTATTGGACTGCGCTGATACCGGTGATATAATTTTGTTATGAAGACTTTAATAGAATTGTTCGATGACAGACCTATAGAAAATGTCCTGGCGTCCGAGGTTTTTATGCCGGACCGCACTATTTTCCTCTGCCCTTCCGAAATCTTCAGGAACATGAAGATAAAAACCGGGCTGCAGGACTATTTCAGGCATAAAGGGCTTAAAACCAAGCTTGTTTTTATGGAATCGGCAATGTATTCCAGTGAAAGACTTGCAAGACAGATCTCTTCCATCACGGAACAGTACACTGACTGCGTGGTTGATATTACGGGAGGAACCGATGCAGCTCTCTTTGCGTGCGGAACCGTGTGCCAGGATCTCGGCATCCCTGTATTCACATACAGCCGCCGTCAGAACCGCTTCTACAATATCTTTAATGCTGAATTTGCAGACCAGCTTCCGTGTGAAGTCAATCACAGCGTTGAGGACTGCTTCCTTATGGCGGGAGGTGCCCTCAGAATGGGCAGGGTTGATAATTCTGTTCTTTCGGACTATTCAGAATACTTTGACCCGTTCTTTGAGGTGTATATGAATCACCGCAGCGAATGGCTCCGCACAGTAAACTACATTCAGAAAGCCTCCCAGCATGAAAAAGATGCTCCGATACGGCTTGAAGTGAGTGCAGGTCATTTTGTAAAGGGTGACAGAGGAAACCGTGTGGAAGTTCCTGAAAATGTTATGCGGGAGCTTGAGCGGATAGGTTTCATAAAAGATCTGGATATCACTCATGACCAGGTGCGTTTCACCTTTAAGGACAGTCAGGTCCGCTCATGGCTGCGCGATATCGGCAGCGTACTTGAGCTTTATATTTACAAGGCTTTCCTTGATTCCGGACTTTTCAACGATGTCATCACCAGTGCCATTGTTGACTGGGAAGGCGAACTGAAGCAGAACGATGTCACAAATGAAATAGATGTTATGGCAATGCACGGCGTGCTGCCGGTGTTCGTAAGCTGCAAAACATGTGATGTTGAAACCGAGGCATTAAATGAACTTGCCATACTCCGTGACCGCTTCGGCGGTAAAGGTGCAAGGGCTGCCATCGTGAGCACCCAGAGATGCCGCAGCATCACCCGTCACAGAGCTGCCGAGCTTGATATAGACGTTATCGATCTTGAAGATATTAAACGCGGAGACATATCGGAGCGCATAAAAGCGCTGACCCACGTAAGGAAAGACTGAAAATCCCTTCAGGAAAAACTTGTCTGATAAACTATGACCACCGGAAAAACCGGTGGTCATTATTATTGTAATATCAGGAATCAAAAGCTTCATCCTACATTCAGGATACTCGTGATAAAAGCTTCAAATGCTTCAGGATACCGTTCCCATACAAGCGGAAGTATGGTAGAAAAGCTCTTCAGATACCTGAAATCCTCATGAAGATCTACCATTTTCAGAGCGGCTTCTACCCGCCTGCCTTCCGGATTTTTTTCAACACGCATATTGGGGCCGATCATCATGGTGAAGCGATCCTCTGCAGAATATGCAGGCCATTCAAAGCCTTCCAATGAAGGATCACCGGTACAGCAGAAATTTGCGATCATACGCTGAAATTTCCGCGAAAGATCAACTTCTTCCTTTGTGCCTGCGGCTTCATTTCCATCAAAAGAACCGAACAGATAATAACAATCGATTGCGTGGGCGGCGCCATACTGCGCCATAGTGCCGTCATAAGGCTGCTCAAAGATGTAAAAATAACCCCTGCCGCCGTTTTCTGCGTGTTTTGTTGCCTGATAG
>JAZUFV010000037.1:0-8875 GCA_045640845.1 Lachnospiraceae bacterium | reverse complement strand
AAACATAAAGGTTAAACGTTTGGGAAGTCTCAATGCTCCTATCGGTGTAGGAATGGTTGAGTACTTTATCGTCCCTAAGGAGCAGGATATCATAAACGCTGCTCATGAATTATGCGGAAAATAAAAAAATAAAAAGTGAGGATAAAAAATGCAAGTATTAATGCCACAAATTGGAATGACAATGGTAGAAGGAACTATTGAATCCTGGCTCGTAAACGATGGAGACAAAGTTGAAAAAGATCAGGACTTAGTTGAATTTTTCACAGAAAAAATGACAAACACGGTTAAGGCTCCATGTGAAGGAATTATTAAAATTATTGCAAAGGAAAGTGAAATCATCCCTTGCGGTGAGCCTATCGCAGAAATCAACTGAAATGGGAAGCGGCTTTAAATTTGGAATTTGCGAATGGTGTCTCCCGATAAGCGGCCCGTTCAGTGTCCGGCTTGCGTCCCTTGCCGGATATGAAGGGATCCAGATAGGCGACTTGGGCGGTTCTGACGCAAATTTCCCATTAAATAACAAGGCTGTCCAGGAAGGATATCTTCAGGCATGCACTGAAGAAAATGTGGTTATTCAGGCAATGCATCCTAACCGTCTGCAGAGGCAGGGCACCATGCTCTGCCCTCCGGGGACAAAAGGCTGGGATGAAGCTCAGCTGAGCTTAAAAAAAGCCGTGGATGCATGTGTTGACCTGAATATTCCTGAAATGATGGTTTCATCATTTTTCAATACAGATATTAAAACCGACAGCGACTTCAAATCATATATCCGGCATTTAAATAATATCTGCGGATATGCAGAAGATAAAGGTGTGATCATTTCTTATGAAACTCCTTTTTCCTTGAAAAAAATACAGGAAATCATTGATCTGACGAACGGAAAGCTGAAAATCTGTTATGATGTAATGAATCCGACTATTTTCTCGAGCGGAGTTCCTACAGATGACATACCGGTTCTTGGCCTGCACAGAATTTCACATTTCCATTTCAAGGATATGGTTCCGGGAACAGAAAATTGGTGTCCGATGGGTGAGGGAAGTGCCGGTGCAGCTGCAGCCGCTGAAACTATTAAAAATCTGGGATATAAGGGTTGGATAGTCTGCGAAAATGATTGCGGATATCTGGCAAAATGTGCTGACGGCGACTTTCTGGAATACACCAGAGACGATCTCCGCAGACTGAAGAAAATGTTTGATTAAATAATCAGAAAGGACTGAACAATGAGTAAAATTAAAGTAGGTGTTGCCGGATACGGTACTATCGGTCAGCGTCTGGCTGACGGTGTTGCACTTCAGGATGATATGGAACTGGTAGGAATTGCCGATATGGCACCGACTCTTTCAATCAGAGCACTTTATGAAAAAGGAATGCCTTATGACCTGTACCTTGTAAACGGTGCTGACCCTGAGGCTTTTGCAAACTATGGAATTCCGGTAACCGGAACATTTGAGGAACTGCTGGACAAGGTCGATATCATGCTTGACTCCGCTCCTGCCGGTGTGGGGGTTAAAAACAAGGAACTCTATATAAAACATGGTGTTAAAGCTATTTTCCAGGGCGGTGAAGCTAATTCTGTGGCAGATGTCTTCTTCCACGGATATGCAAACTATGAAAAAGGTATCGGCGCCGACTATCTTAAATTAACATCATGCAATACTACCGGTCTGATCCGTGCCGTTGATTGTCTGGATAAGGTTTATGGAGTAGAAAAAGTTGCCATCACCATCATCAGACGAGTTGCCGATCCGGGTGATTATCACCGCGGACTTACAAATGCTCTTCAGATGGACAAGGCTCCTTCTCATCAGGCACTTGACCTCATGACCATTATGCCTCATATAAGCGCAACCGGAATTCTTGTTCATACACCGGTTACACACGGACATATCATTACACTGGTTATTTCCGGAAAGCAAAAAATCACCAAAGAAATGGCTCTTGAACTCTTTGAAAAGCATCCAAGAATCCGCGTTGTCACAACAGCAGAAGGATTTAAGGGAAATGCTTCATTCTTCAAATATGCCCGCGACCTCGGAAATACCAGAGGCGATATGTATGAAATCGGACTTTGGGCAGATTCAATTGTTGAAAGCGGCGATGACATTATGTTTGCCATCTACATTCCTCAGGAAGCTGTTACCATACCTGAAACCATTGATGGTATCCGCGCCGCAATGAAGATGCAGCTTACCAGCGAAGAGGGTACTGCCGCAACCAATAAAAATCTTAATATCGGAAAGTTTAAGACACTGAAATGAGATTTGGAATTAATACTTTAGACGACTTTGATTTTAATAATAAAACTGTTTTGTGCCGGGTGGATATAAATGAACCCATAGACAGAGAAAACGAATGTCTTAAAGATATCACCCGGATAAAAGGCTGCATTTCTTCTCTTTCTGAACTGTCCGACAAGGGGGCCAAGGTGGTTATCTTGGCTCATCAGGGCAGTGATATAGAATATAAAAACTTCTGCACTACACGCCCTCATGCTAGAGTTCTGTCTGACCTGTTGGGCAAAGATGTTAAATTCGTGGATGATGTGTGCGGTCCTGAAGCACGAAAACAGATAACTGAACTGAAAAGCGGCGAGTTTCTTCTTTTGGATAATGTCCGTTTTGTTTCAGAAGAACAGACCCTTTTTGAGCAGCGTCTGAAACTAAGCCATGAGGAGCAAGCTCTGACCAGTGTTGTTTCAAAACTTGCCCCTCTGGCGGATTATTATGTATGTGATGCCTTCGCTGCTTCTCATCGAGATCAACCCTCCCTGTGCGGATTCGAACATGTACTCCCTTCTGCCATGGGAAGATTATTTGAAAATGAATATGTGACCATCTCAGAAATGATGACTGCACCTGAAAGGCCTTGCACCTTTGTTCTTGGCGGAAGCAAGGCGGATGATGCATTCAGAATGATGGAATGCGTTCTGGAAAACGGAAGTGCGGACCGGATCATTACCGGCGGAGTTGTCGCAAATGTACTATTGGCTGCAAAAGGATATAACATTGGCTCCGGCAGCATTGACTATATTAAAAACCACGGTTTTGGCGAAAAGATTGCTGAAATGTCGAAGGTTATTGAAAAATATGGTCACAAGATCATTCTTCCGGATGATACTGCCATTGTTAAAGACGGCGCCCGACTGGAAACAGAAATCAATGAAGTTCCCGAAGATGGAGCGATTGTAGATATCGGCCGCAAAACAGCTGAACACTACTATGATCTGATCATGGAGTCAAAGACGGTTTTCGTAAATGGTCCAATGGGGGTTTATGAAAACGAACCTACCGAATACGGAACAAAAAAAGTCTGGGATGCACTGAAAAATACCCCTGCCATTACAGTTCTGGGCGGCGGAGACAGTATTACCGCATCTAAAAAATTCGAAGCAGTAACAGCAATCAATCACATTTCAACAGGCGGCGGTGCTCTGATCAGGTTTCTGACAGGAGAAGAGCTTCCGGTCATCAAGGCTCTGAAATTTGCCGCAGAACACTTTGGAAAATAAATATGGAATTAACATTTAAAAAAGGCAGCAATATTGAAAAAGTAACTGTCCCTGATGAAAATATGCTGGATATCCTTCTCCCGAATGAGGTCGGTGAAAACCCAGATTCCGAAACGGAACAGAAACTCATCCGTCAGGCTCTGGAGAATCCTATCGGCTCTGCAAGACTGAAAGACATAGTAAAACCGGGTGAAAAAATAGCGGTCATCAGCAGTGATATTTCCCGTCCTATGCCAACATACAAGGTTATGCCGGCTTTGCTGGACGAACTTTACCTGGCCGGTATAAAGCCGGAAGATATTACTCTGGTTTTTGCTCTTGGCATTCACCGCGGACACACTCAGGAGGAAATGCTGCATCTTGCCGGGGAAAGAGCTTTCAATGAAATTACCTGTGCTGACAGCAATCGCGATGATCTCGTTAATATGGGAACCACCACCATCGGCACACCTGTGGAAATAACCAGGGCTGTGGCAGAAGCTGACCGAAGAATCTGTCTGGGAAATATAGAGTTTCACTATTTTGCCGGCTACAGCGGCGGAGCTAAGGCAATCATGCCCGGAGTTTCAGGCCATGACGCCATACAGAATAACCACAGCCAGATGGTGAAGGAAGAAGCATGCGCAGGCCGCATCGAGGGCAATCCTGTCCGCGAAGATATAGAAGCTGCTGCCGATATTGTCGGAGTGGACTTTATTCTCAATGTTGTTCTTAATGCACAAAAGCAGATCATCTGCGCAGTTGCCGGTGATGTTACCATGGCGCACCGCGAAGGCTGCCGCTTTCTTGATAAAATTTATAAAAAACAGATCAAAGAAAGAGCTGATATAGTCATCGTATCTCAGGGAGGTGCCCCGAAAGATATGAACCTTTATCAGACACAAAAGGCTTTGGATAACTCAAAGCACGCTATTAAAGATGGCGGAATCATAATTTTAGTCGGATCATGTCATGAAGGCTTTGGCGAAAAAACGTTTGAAGAATGGTTCAAAGCCGCAGACACACCGGAAAGCCTGATAGAAAGACTTCACAGGACTTTCAGGCTGGGAGGACATAAAGCCGCTGCCATTGCCCTTGTCATGAGACATGCTAAAATTTATCTTGTTTCAGATATGCCGGATGATACCGTCAGAAGCATCTTCATGACTCCTTTTAAAACTGTTCAGGACGCTTTTGACTCTGCGATTTCCGAATTGGGAGAGCACAGCACCGTACTGGCTATGCCTTACGGTGGTTCCACGCTTCCGCAATCAAATTAATTTTTCATGATTATATATGTTACAGAAACTACAAATCCTTTCTTAAACCTGGCAACTGAAGAGTTTCTCTTCAGTTGCTGCGGAACTCTGTTTCCAAAAAATGAAACCCTTTTCATGTTATGGCAAAATTCCCCTACCGTTGTCTGCGGCTCTTACCAGAACATTTCAGAAGAGATCAATCTTGAATATGCTGAAAAAAATAAAATTCATATTGTCCGCAGGATAACCGGCGGCGGTGCAGTCTTTCACGATCTTGGAAATGTTAATTTCAGCATAATAAAAGGGTGCTCTGACGAAAAAGAGATCAATTTCGGCGAATTTTCCCGGCTTATTCTGAATGCACTGAAAGCGCTTGGAATAAACGGAGAGTGCAGCGGCAGAAATGACCTGATGATAAATGGCAGGAAATTCTCAGGATGTGCCCAGACCGTAAAGGACGGTGTTGTGCTGCATCACGGCACCCTTATGTATAATGTAAACATGGAAGCCTTAAAAAATGTACTGGTCGTTAACAGGGAAAAGCTGTCAAGCAAGGGTGCCCAATCAGTTGATAGCAGGGTCATTAACATTGCAGATATTCTGAAGCAGAACGGTGTTCCGGCAGAGACAAGAGCATTTATGTCCTTGTTATATGCGGAGATTAAAAAGCAGAATGTTTGTAAGGAGCTGATTCTTTCCGATGAAGATAAGGCCCGAATCAATAAACTTCAAAAAGACAGGTATGAAAATCCGGACTGGACATGGGGAAGATCACCCGGATACAGCGTAAATAAATATATCTATTGTGATGCCGGTTTAATTAAAGCAAGCATGAATATCGGAAAAGGCGATGTGATAAAAGACATTTCTTTCACCGGCGATTTCTTTGGGATAAAACCGATAGAAGTTCTTGAAAATGCCCTTAAAGGATGCTGTCTGGAACGATGCAGTATTATTTCCGCTATGGAAAGACTCTCATCAGAGGGAAATATCGTTCCCGGAGATTATATCTACAAAGCCTCCCCGGAAAATCTCGTAAGTCTGCTCTGCAGGTAGTAATATCCTTTCAAGTAAATGATTACCGTATTTTTATTGTAATATCGTTCCATATCAGGTTAAAAGTGGCTGTCACTCTAAGGGGCAGCCCTTTTTATGTGCACCTGTTATTACATAGATGTGCAGCTACACAAAGAAATTCTACACGAAATGCCGAAAAAGGCGGAATCATGTAGAAAATCAGAAGACACTGAAAGGCTGTTGTGCTTAAAAGTTCTACACGAAATGCGAAATAAGCCCGAATCGTGTAGAAAATCAGAAGGCAATTGAAGGCTACTGTGCAAAAAAGTTCTACACGAAATGCAAAAAAGACCAGAATCGTGTAGAAAATCAGAAGGCTATGGAAGGCTGCTGCGCAAAAAAGTTCTACACGAAATGCGAAAAAGACCAGAATCGTGTAGAAAATCAAAAGTGAATGATGTATTTTATATAAACTGCGAAAAGACATCTCATGCACTCGTCTAAAACTTTTGGTGAACAAGCAAGACCGCAGCAAATGAAAGGAAAAGACCTATTTAGTGATACTAAAAATGCTGCCGCATCATAATAATGCGACAGCACCTTCATATATTGAAAACCAAAGTTTCTATTAAATATCAATAATTTTCGCAGTTAAGTTCAAAGTAGCTCTGCGGATGTGCGCATGTCGGGCAGATTTCAGGTGCCTTTGTTCCCACTATGATATGTCCGCAGTTGCGGCATTCCCAGACTTTAACTTCGCTCTTTTCAAAAACAGCAGCGGTCTCAACGTTCTTAAGAAGTGCGCGGTAACGTTCCTCATGATGCTTTTCAATGGCTGCAACCAGGCGGAATTTTGCTGCAAGCTCAGGGAATCCTTCTGCGTCAGCTGTCTTTGCAAAGCCCTCATACATATCTGTCCACTCATAGTTTTCGCCTTCAGCTGCTGCAAGCAGGTTCTCGGCTGTGTTTCCGATGCCCATCAGCTCTTTGAACCACATTTCTGCATGCTCTTTCTCGTTGTTGGCTGTCTTTTCAAAAAGTGCTGCTATCTGTTCATAGCCTTCCTTCTTTGCAACTGAAGCAAAGTAAGTGTATTTATTCCTTGCCTGTGACTCGCCGGAAAAAGCTGTCTCAAGGTTCTTTTCTGTCTGTGTTCCGGCATATGGATTTGTTTTATCAGGTGCAACAGGTGTAAGCTTGTCGCCTTTTGCCTTGCAGAGCGGGCAAACCGGCTCCACGCCATCTTCAACTTCAAATACTTTTCCGCAGACTTCACATTTGTACTTTGTCATTTTTGTTTTCTCCTTTTTCTTGTTTTTATATTTTCAAACTTTTACTATTTAAGTAAATTTTCTATATGTGACTTTGGCTGATAGCCGACGGTGGAATTTGTAACTTCACCGTTTTTCATGACAACAACCAGCGGAATGGATGATACTTTAAATGCTGCTGCCAGCGCATTCTCTTCATCAACATTCACCTTGCCGACCTTTATCTTACCTTCCTGCTCTTTTGCTATCTCTTCAATGATCGGAGCAAGCATGCGGCACGGTCCGCACCATTCTGCCCAGAAATCCAGCAATACCGGCACATCGGACTTCAGGACTTCTTCCTCAAAATTATCTTTTGTGATTTTTATTTCAGCCATATTGTTCCTCCTTATTTTGTTTTATAGTAAAGCATGCAATGGCAGAAGCCCTCAAACTCAGGGTCGGCAATCTGATCCCGAAACTCCTTGCACATACATTTTGTATCGGGTGTCTTTTCAAGCCTGCACGGACAATATCCGCCCTTTTTTTCAAGGCCTTCTTTAATAACCTTTACAACTTCTTTATCAGGATTCAGTGTAACTTTCATATATACTCCCTCCGTCTGCCGTATTTTCTGCCATCCGCAAAGAGGCATTTTTCACTGACGTGAGCGGCCTTCCCCTTCATTTTAATGGGGATTTTCCCTATATACTTTAACATAATTTTATATTATATTTAAGTCAGAATTGTGATGCATTTTAAGATGACAAAATAAAGGAGGGTTATTATGAATCCAATTGCTAAATGGGTCATTATCGGAATTATCATTATTGTTATTCTGATCCTTATTTTCACCAATATCCGCATTGTGCCTCAGGCAAATGAGTACGTTGTTGAGCTTCTCGGCAAATACTTCCGCACCTGGTCGGCCGGTATCCATGTGAAAATTCCTTTTATTTCAAGGGTTGCCAAAATTGTGACCCTGAAAGAGCAGGTGCTTGACTCGCCTCCGCAGCCTGTTATCACAAAAGATAACGTAACAATGCAGATTGATACCGTTGTTTACTTCAGGATTTTTGACTCCAAGCTGTATACATACGGAGCTGTTAATCCGGTTTCAGCACTGGAAAACCTTACAGCCACAACCTTAAGAAATATTGTCGGTGAGCTGGAGCTTGACGGCACACTTACATCAAGAGATACCATTAACGGCAAAATGACAACCATCCTTGATGAAGCCACCGACCAGTGGGGAATCAAGGTAAGCCGTGTTGAGCTGAAAAACATCATTCCTCCGGCAGAAATCCAGAGTGCCATGGAAAAGCAGATGAAGGCTGAGCGTGACCGACGTGAAACCCTGCTTCAGGCCGAAGGCCACAAGGCTGCTGCCATCACTCGTGCAGAAGGCGATAAGCAGGCCATGATCCTTGAAGCAGAAGGTGAGCGCGATGCGCGTATTGCCCGCGCAGAAGGTGAAGCCAGAGCAATTTATCTTGCAAAGAAAGCTGAAGCTGACGGCCTTAAGGCACTTAAAGAAGCCGGCGCTGACGGTGCAGTGCTTGAACTTAAAAAATATGAAGCCCTCGTTCAGATGTCTGAAGGTAAGGCTTCCAAGATAATCATCCCGACAGATGCGGTAAATGCGGTTAAATCAAATGTTTTATTTACAGAAACCACAGGTCTGGGTGATGTAACTCCTCCTGCTCCGGATGAGCCGAAGGTTACCCGCCCGGATCCTTGCTGTTAATTCCTGAAATCGTGCAAAAGTGAAGACCTGGACGGCATGTGACAAAATGCCATCCAGGTCTTCACTTTTGCACGATTTTTTTATCCACGGATAAATTCTGCAGCCATTTCAAGGG
>JAZUFV010000036.1:0-21764 GCA_045640845.1 Lachnospiraceae bacterium | reverse complement strand
GCAATGGTACTTCAGAAACTTAAAGCTGATGCAGAAGCTCATCTTGGCGAGAAGGTAACTCAGGCTGTCATCACTGTTCCTGCATATTTCAACGATGCACAGCGTCAGGCAACAAAGGACGCAGGCAAGATTGCCGGACTTGAAGTTGAACGTATCATCAACGAGCCTACCGCAGCAGCACTTGCATACGGACTTGATAACGAGAATGAGCAGAAGATCATGGTTTACGACCTTGGCGGCGGCACATTCGATGTTTCCGTAATTGAGATCGGTGACGGTGTCATTGAAGTTCTTGCAACAGCAGGAAACAACAGACTCGGCGGAGATGACTTTGACCAGAGAGTAACTGACTACATTATTTCACAGTTCAAGAGCGCTGAAGGCATAGATCTCGGTTCTGACAAGATGGCACTTCAGAGAATCAAGGAAGCAGCAGAAAAGGCAAAGAAAGAGCTTTCAACATCAACAACAACCAACATCAACCTGCCGTTCATCACAGCAACAGCAGAAGGCCCTAAGCATCTTGATATGGACCTTACAAGAGCTAAATTTGATGAGCTTACACATGACCTTGTTGAAGCAACAGCAGGCCCTGTACAGAACGCTCTTAAGGATGCCGGAATCACAGCAAGCGAACTCGGCAAAGTCCTTCTTGTAGGCGGATCAACACGTATCCCTGCAGTTCAGGATAAAGTTAAAATGCTCACCGGTCAGGAACCTTCCAAGACACTTAACCCTGATGAGTGCGTAGCTATCGGCGCCTCTATCCAGGGCGGAAAGCTTGCAGGCGATGCCGGTGCAGGTGATGTACTTCTTCTTGACGTAACACCGCTTTCACTTTCAATTGAGACACTGGGCGGAGTTGCTACAAGACTTATTGAAAGAAATACAACTATTCCTACAAAGAAGAGACAGGTATTCTCAACAGCACAGGATAACCAGAGTGCAGTTGATATCCATGTTGTTCAGGGCGAGCGTCAGTTTGCACGTGACAACAAGACTCTGGGCCAGTTCCGTCTTGACGGAATCGCTCCTGCTCCGAGAGGAATCCCTCAGATCGAGGTTACATTTGATATTGACGCAAACGGCATCGTAAACGTTTCTGCAAAAGACCTCGGCACAGGAAAAGAACAGCATATCACCATTACTGCAGGTTCAAACATGAGTGATGATGAGATTGATAAAGCCGTAAGAGAAGCAGCAGAGTTTGAGGCTCAGGATAAAGCCCGCAAGGAAGCTATCGATACAAGAAACGAAGCAGATGCACTTGCAGTTCAGGTTGAAAAGGCTCTTCAGGAAGCAGGCGACAAGCTTGATCCTGCAGATAAGGGCGAGGTTGAAAGCGACCTTTCAACACTCAAGGCTCTTCTTGGAGACGGACAGACAGAACTTACACCTGAGCAGGTTGAAAGCATCAAGTCTGCAAAGGAAAAACTCCTGAACAGCTCACAGAAGGTATTCACAAAGATGTATGAGCAGGCTCAGGCAGCAGCAGGCCAGCAGCAGGGCGGATTCCAGGGACAGCCTGGTCCTGACTGCGGAAACTGCGGCGGTGACTGCGGAAATGGTGCAGCTCCGGAAGATGATGTTGTTGACGGAGATTTCAAGGAACTGTAATCTGAAAAAATAAAGTACATGCACGTTAGCCCCGAACAAAAACAAGATTCCCTCGCAGGCATTTCTAAATGCTCACGCCGGACTTTTCTTGGGACGGGCCATGCAAAAAGTTTTTTTGATAAAAACTTTTTGCACCAACCCTACCTGAGCTAAGGCTCGTAGCCTTGCTCAGGTACCCACTGCGAAAAGTCCGTCTGAGCATAAGAAATGCATCTGCTCAGTCAAATTGTTTTTTTCGGGCCAAACGTGCATGTACGATTTTGTTAGATAAAGAATGCATAAGAAATGCAGCTGTTCGTTCATATGGTTTTTTGCACGTAAGTACATGTACAGCTGCATTTATAAAGGTAAACGTTTATGGCAGAAAAAAGAGATTATTATGAGGTCCTGGGAGTAGACAAAAATGCCGACCAGGACACCATAAAAAAAGCATACAGAAAGCTGGCAAAGCAGTATCATCCAGATGCTAACCCGGGAGATGCCGAGGCTGAAGCGAAGTTTAAAGAAGCTTCCGAAGCCTACGGCATTTTGAGCGATGCGGACAAGAAAGCACAGTATGACAGATTCGGCCACGCAGCATTTGAAAACGGCGGAGCCGGAGCAGGTGGATTCAACTATCAGAACATGAATGTTGATGACATTCTGAGAGGCTTTGGATTTGGCGATATTTTCGGAGACTTCTTCGGAGGCGGCTCAACCAGAAGACGCAGCTCAACCGGTCCTATGAACGGTCAGAATGTGCGCGTATCGGTCAGGGTATCTTTTGAAGAAGCTGTATTCGGATGTGAAAAGGCACTTGAGATCAATTTCAAGGAAGAATGCGAATCATGCCACGGAACGGGAGCAAAGCCGGGCACATCGCCGGAGACATGCCCTAAATGCCAGGGAACCGGAAGGGTTTATGTGCAGAGACAGTCCCTTTTCGGCATAATGCGTGAAGAGACAGCCTGCCCGGACTGCCAGGGAACAGGCAAAATAATCAAGGAAAAATGCCCGGACTGCAAGGGTGCAGGCTACAAGCAGATTAAGAAGAAAATAGCTGTCACAATTCCGGCAGGAATTTCTTCAGGCCAGATGATCAGAGTTTCGGGCCAGGGCGAACCGGGAGTGCGCGGCGGCAGCAGAGGTGACCTTCTGGTAGAAGTTCTTGTTGCAAGGCATGATACATTTGAAAGAGACGGCGTAAATCTTTATTCAATAGCATCCATCTCATTCACAGAAGCCGCTTTGGGCGGAGATGTGAAGATAAAGACAATTGACGGCGACGTTCTTTTCCCTATCAAGGCCGGAACACAGACAAATACAAAGATCAGACTGAAAGGTAAGGGAGTTCCGTATCTCGGATCGAAGGACAGAAGGGGCGACCAGTACACAACACTCGTGGTTGACGTGCCGAAGCATCTGAATTCAAAGCAGAGAGATGCCCTTAAAGCCTTTGCGGATACAATGAAAAACTGACCGGAGAAAAGCATGATCTGGAACAAATACACAATAAAGACAACAACAGATGATTCTGACATGGTATGCGCCGTCCTTATGGACTACGGCATATTTGATGTCCAGATAGACAACAGCCTTGAGCTCACGGAAGAAGAGCTTAACGCTATGTACGCAGACTTTATCAAGGAGCCGCCGGCCGGCGGCACTTGTTTTATAAATTTCTATATGGAATTTGAAGAAACAGAAGACGGCCGGAAGGAACAGAACGAAAGACTTTCAGAGATTAAGAACGGGCTTAAGGCGGCAGAGGATACATTTAACCTTTCACCTATGGAATTTGACGGAGAAGTTATCAACTCAGAAGACTGGGAAAACAAGTGGAAGGAATACTTCAAGCCTTTTATGGTTGATGATATTGCCATCAAGCCTACGTGGGAAGAGATACCTGAAGGAACGGAAGCAAAGATTGTTATTGATATTGATCCGGGAATGGCATTCGGAACAGGACTTCATGAGACAACACGCCTGTGTCTGCGCGGCTTAAGGCGCTTCATGCAGGACGGAGACAGGGTGTTTGATCTTGGCTGCGGCTCAGGAATTCTTTCAATCGGTGCATTGAAGCTGGGAGCAGGAAAAGCGGTTGCGATAGACATTGACCCTGAAGCAGCCCGCATAGCTGAGGAAAACTTTGCATGCAACGGGGTCAGCCCGGAAAGCTTCACAGTTTACACCGGAAACGTCCTTGATGACGAGAAAATAAAGAAAATGCTGGAAAAAGAGCCGGCAGATATCGTTCTTGCCAACATTCTGGCAGAGATAGTTGAGCCGCTTACAAAGGATGCACACCGCTATTTAAAGAGCGGCGGCCTTTATATAACCAGCGGAATAATAGATACAAAAGAACAGGTGATCATAGACGCTGTTAAGGCAAATGATAACCTGGAATTTATGGAAGTGGTTGAAGACGGTGACTGGCGGAGCATTATTGCACGCAGAAAGTAAGGCAGGAAGACCGATGTATCATTTCTTTACAACACCTGAAAACATTTCACAGGGAAAAATCCTCATTCACGGCAGAGATGTTAATCATATAAAAAATGTCCTGCGGATGAAAGTGGGAGAGGAACTCCTTGTAAGCGACGGCGAGGGCACGGATTACACCTGCCGCATCGAAAAAATGGATGAAGAAGAGGTCCTGTGTGCGATTTTCGACGGTCAGGCATCAATATCTGAGCCTTCAGTCAGGTTTTATCTCTTTCAGGGACTTCCAAAAGCCGATAAATTTGAGCATATCATCCAGAAATCGGTGGAACTGGGGGTATATGAGGTGATTCCTGTGCAGACTTCGCGGTCTGTTGTCAGATATGATGATAAAAAAGCCAGGAATAAACAGGAACGCTGGCAGAAGATCTCAGAGGGCGCGGCAAAGCAGAGCCGCCGCGGGATCATCCCTGAGGTGAAGGAAATCATGAGTTTAAAGCAGGCTTTGGCGTATGCCGAAGCCGAAAATATTGATGTAAAACTCATTCCGTATGAAAATTTCAAGGACATAACTACTACTAAAGAAGTACTAAACTCTATAGAAGCAGGGAAAAAGGTGGGAATCTTTGTCGGACCTGAGGGCGGCTTTGATGAAAAGGAAGTTGAGGCTTCAGCAGCTGCAGGATTTCAGCCGATAACCCTGGGAAGCCGCATTTTACGCACAGAAACAGCACCTCTGATGCTGCTTTCAGTTCTCATGTTCAATGATGAGATGAACCGGTCAGAAGAGTAATTTTTTTAGAAAAACACAATACTACCACTAAAGAAGTATAAAATGGAAGCTTATTTGGATAACAGCGCGACCACAAGAGTCGCAGAAGACGTAATCGAACTGATGACAAAGGTCATGAGGGAGGATTTTGGCAACCCTTCATCAAAACATATGATGGGAGTTGACAGTGAAAACTACCTCAGGGAAGCAGCAGGGAAAATCGCAAAAATTTTAAAGGTCGATGCTTCCGCCATTCTTTTTACCAGCGGCGGGACTGAGAGCAACAATATGGCTCTTATCGGCAGTGCAATGGCAAACAGAAGGGCGGGAAATCACATCATCACAACTGCCATCGAGCATGCCAGCGTGCTGGAACCGTTGAAATACCTTGAAAAAAACGGTTTCGAAATAACATTTTTAACAGTTGACGAAAATGGACATATCAGCCTTGATGAGCTTGAAAAAGCAATAAAGCCGGAAACCATCATTGTTTCCACCATGATGGTAAACAACGAGATAGGCGCTCTTCAGGATGTGAAAGCAATAGGAAGTCTCATAAAAAAGAAAAACCCGGCCATTATCTACCATGTTGATGCAATCCAGGGCTTCGGAAAGTATGAGATCCGCCCTCTGAAGATGAATATTGACCTTCTGAGCGTATCGGGACACAAGCTTCACGGGCCTAAGGGCGTGGGCTTCCTTTATATAAATCCGAAAATAAAAATCAATCCTCTTATTCTGGGAGGCGGCCAGCAGAAAGGAATGCGCAGCGGAACCGACAATGTTCCGGGAATAGCGGGCCTCGGACTGGCAGCAGAGAATGCGTATAAAAATCTTGAGGCAAACGTAAGCCACATGACAGCCCTCAAGGACAGAATGACAGAAAAGCTTGAAGAACTTGCAAAAGAGTTTCAGGGGCTGAACGGAATCAATATAAAGATCAACAGCAAAAAAGGCAGTGGAAGTGCCCCGCACATTGTAAGCTGCACCTTTTTCCCGGTAAAAAGCGAGGTCCTGCTGCATGCTCTTGAGGAGGCAGGTATCTATGTTTCAAGCGGCTCTGCATGTTCATCAAACAAGCCGGGACTTTCCGGAACGCTTCAGTCAATAGGACTTACACCGAAAGAAGCCGACTGCACGTTAAGATTCAGCTTCGCGGAAACAACAAGCGAAGAAGAGATAGACTGGGCAGCAGAGACTCTTAAGGAGCTGGTGCCGGTGCTGGCAAAATTCACATCACACTAAGGAGAACCAAATGGAGAAAATGTATCTGGTCAAATACTCGGAGATAGGCATAAAGGGTAATAACCGCCACATCTTTGAGGATATGCTGGTAAAGAATATCAAGGCCGCCTTAAGGAACACTCTTGAGGAAAGCTATCAGGTGCGCAAGGCTGACGGAAGAATATATGTGACATTTCAGGAAGATGAAGAAGAGGAAGCTGTTGCTGCCCTCACAAAAGTATTCGGAGTTGCCGGAATTGCAAGGATCACCCAGGTTCCGCACTGCGCATTTGATGAGCTTAAGGAACATGTCCTTAAATACATTGAAGAGACTTATGAAGATAAGAACTTCACGTTCAAGGTAAATTCACGCCGTGCAGATAAGACTTACCCGATGACATCGGTTGAGGTTAACGTAAGCCTTGGTGAGGCAATTCTTGATGCATTTCCTGAAACGAAGGTGGATGTCCACGCACCTGAGGTAAGCCTTGTGGTTGAGATAAGGCCTTACGATGTGAACATTTATTCAGAGATCATACCGGGACCGGGCGGAATGCCTGTGGGCTCTTCAGGACGGGCAATGCTGCTGCTTTCAGGCGGAATTGACAGCCCTGTGGCAGGATATCTGGTTTCAAAAAGAGGCGTCGGAATTGACGCGGTTTATTTCCATGCTCCTCCATACACATCTGAAAGAGCAAAGCAGAAAGTGGTTGACCTGGCAAAGATCGTTTCAAAATATTCAGGCCCGGTACGGCTCCATGTGGTCAATTTCACGGATATACAGATGGCCATATATGAGAAATGTCCTCATGATGAGCTGACCATAATCATGCGCCGTTACATGATGAAGCTGGCAGAGCACTTTGCAAATGAATGCGGAGATCTGGGACTCATAACGGGCGAAAGCATAGGCCAGGTGGCAAGCCAGACAATGCACAGCATGCTTGTTACGAATGCTGTATGCAGCCTTCCGGTTTACAGGCCGCTTTGCGGTTTTGACAAGCTTGATATTGTGAAGATCTCACAGGAAATAGGCGCGTATGAAACGTCCATTCTTCCGTATGAGGACTGCTGTACCATATTTGTGGCAAAACATCCCGTTACAAAGCCGCGTCTTGACCGCATTGAAAGGTCGGAGCAGAAACTGGCAGATGTGATCGAACCGCTTTTCAAGGCGGCAATAGATACTGTCCGGATCATAGAAATCTAAGATGAAAGCTGCATTTCATACATTAGGATGCAAAGTTAATATATATGAGACCACGGCAATCCGGGAGCAGTTTGAAGCCCTTGGATTTGAAACAGTGCCGTTCACCGAAAAGGCCGATGTTTACGTGATAAACACATGCTCTGTCACCAACATGGCGGAGCATAAATCGCGCCAGATGATACACCGCGCAAGAAAAAAGAATCCGGAAGCCGTGATCGCGGCGTGCGGATGCTACTGCCAGAGAGCTCCGAAAGAGCTTGAGGAAGATTCAAACGCAGATATAATCTTCGGGAACAACAGAAAATCCGAAATCGCTAAAGAAGTCATGGAACTTCTTGAAAATAGGAATAAAGAATCGGCCGTGCATGTGGATGACCTTAAATTCTGCCGCAGCTTTGAGCCGCAGAGGATCACGTCAGCCGGTGAAAATGTGAGGGCATATGTAAAGATCCAGGACGGATGCGACAGGTTCTGCTCGTACTGCATCATTCCGTATGTGAGGGGACGCTCACGCTCCAGAAATAAAGAAGATATCCTGGCCGAGGTAAACGGGCTGGCAGCAGGTGGGTACAAAGAGATTGTCCTTACGGGAATAGATATAAGCACGTTTGATAATCTGGCAGAGCTTATTGAGGCTATAGACCTGATACCGGGTGTTGCAAGAATAAGGCTCGGATCACTTGAGGAAAGCGTGATCACACCTGAATTCATCAGCCGCGTGTCAAAATGCAAAAGCTTCTGCCCGCATTTCCACCTTTCGCTACAGAGCGGAAGCGAGTCTGTGCTTAAGCGGATGAACCGTCATTACAGCCCGGAAACATATCTTGAAAAAGTAAAACTCATCAGGGAAAACTTTGAAATCTGCGGAATAACCACTGATATAATAGCAGGCTTTGCAGGAGAAACTGATGAGGAACACCGGGAGAGTCTTGAGTTCATAAAGAAAGCAGCCTTTACACAGGCACATGTTTTCAAGTACTCCAGAAGAAAGGGAACGCTTGCGGATAAAATGCCCGCTCAGGTGAGCGAGGCAAAGAAAAACGCCAGATCTGCGGAGATGATAGAAGCCGCGGGAACTCTTCAGCGCTCCTTTATGGAAAGCCTCATCGGAAGGGAACGCCCTCTGTTGGTTGAGGAAACCGTTACGCTTGATGACGGAAGAAAAGCAGCACTCGGCTTCACTCCGGAATATGTCAGGATTGCATATATTACGGATGAAAATATGATAAACAGCATAATAAACGTTGTACCGAAGAAAATTGCGCTGTTTCAGGGCGAACCTGTTTTGCTTGCAGAAGGCGAACATTTGTACTAAAATCAAAAATATGGATAAGGATCTTACTTTTACACAACTTTATAACATCCCTAAAGAGGAAATTCTTACTGTTGAGCAGATTCTGGAAACCGTTTATGCGGCTTTGGCCGAAAAAGGCTATGATCCGGTAAACCAGATCGTCGGCTACATTATGTCAGGTGACCCGACATACATCACCAGCTACAAAAATGCCCGCGGTCTCATCACCAGAGTTGAGCGTGACGAGCTGATTGAGGAAGCCATAGGCTACTATATCAACAGCAAGCTTAAAAAGTAAGTATGGGAAAGACCAGGATAATGAGCCTTGACTACGGGGCAAAAACCGTTGGCGTGGCCATTACTGATGATCTGCTTCTGACCGCCCAGCCTGTTGAGACCATAAAAAGGGACTCGGAAAACAAGCTGAGACGCACGCTTGCCCGGATTGAGGCACTTATTGCCGAATATGATGTGGACAGGATTGTGCTGGGCCTTCCGCTCAACATGGACGATTCAATAGGTGAAAGAGCAGAAAAGACCCTTGAATTTGCAGAAAAACTGAAGGAAAGGACAGGTCTGCCTGTCATTATGCAGGACGAAAGACTTTCCACCTTCACTGCGAAGGAAGTTCTGGAAGAAATGGGCGTTGCGCCCTGTGATATGAAGCAGCATGTGGATAAAATCGCAGCAGCATTTATTTTAGAGGATTACCTGAATGGAAGATAACATTATAACATTAGTAGATGACGACGGAAACGAAGAGTTCTTTTTTGTAGTAGAAGAAACAAAACAGAACGGATTTAACTATCTCCTTATCTCGGATGCAGATGAGAATGCAGAAGAGGGAGATGCCTACATCCTGAAAGATGTATCTAAACCTGAGGATGAAGAGGCAATTTATGAATTTGTTGAAGATGATGAGGAGTTTGCGTCTATCGCAGAAATCTTTAACGAACTCATGGACGAGGATACAGAACTCGTTTAAGAAGAGCTTGACGTGCAGCCCTGCGTTAATGGGCCACGTATTATAAAATAATCAAAATCTGCCTGAAAGCCGGATGGACCGGCGGTTTTGGCATGTCCGGGAGAAAAACTCCTTTTGCTTTTGGCGTGCATTCAGGCAGTCAGATGAAAGAGAGGTAATTTTTGGCTAAAGAAACAGCAAATAAAAACACGGTAAAAACTGTAAAACAGAAAAAACAGAGTCCTGCAGCAAAAAATGCCAAGAGAAAGCAGGCTAAGAAAAGACCTGAAAAGCCCGGCAAAGTGAGAATAGTCCCGCTTGGCGGTCTTGAAATGATAGGCATGAACATGACTGTCATTGAATATCAGGATACTATCATAGTAATTGACTGCGGCATGGCTTTCGCAGATGACACGCTGCTGGGAATAGACCTGATCATTCCGGATATCACCTACCTCAGGCAGAACCGCGAAAAGGTAAAGGGAATGTTCATTACGCATGGCCACGAAGACCATATCGGTGCGATTCCGTATATCCTGAAAGAAATCAACATGCCTATCTATGCGACAGGCCTTTCAATTGCGCTCATCAGGAAAAAACTGGAAGAGCATAAGCTGGATTCATCTGCAAAGCTTCATACCGTTAATTACGGCCAGCCGATCAGGCACGGAAAGATCACGGTTGAGTTTGTAAGGACAAACCACAGTATTTCAGATGCTGCGGCCCTTGCGGTCACAACGCCTGCCGGAATCATCTTCCACACAGGAGATTTTAAGGTTGATTACACACCTGTTTACGGTGATGCAATAGACCTCTGGCGCTTTGCGGAACTTGGGAAAAAAGGAGTTCTGGCAGTCCTCGGAGATTCCACAAATGCGATGCGTGAAGGCTTTACCATGTCGGAAAAAACCGTCGGTGAGACATTTGATACGATATTTGCCGAGAACGCAAAACACAGGCTTATTGTTGCCACCTTTGCTTCAAATGTTGACAGAGTGCAGCAGGTAATAAACACTGCATATAAATACAAGAGAAAGGTGGTGCTTGAAGGCAGGTCAATGGTCAATGTAATTGAGACGGCGGCTGAACTCGGATATATCAAGGTTCCTGCAAACACACTGATCTCAATTAATGACATGAAAGATTATCCTGACAACAAGATTGTCCTTATAACTACGGGAAGTCAGGGCGAGCCGATGTCTGCTCTTTCAAGGATCGCGGCAAATGAGCATAAGAAAGTCAATATAAAGAACGGAGATGTCATTGTATTTTCATCATCACCTATACCAGGAAATGAAAAAGCGGTCTCAAACGTGATGAATGAACTGAGCCACATGGGTGCCAAAGTCATCTTCCAGCAGACCCATGTATCGGGACATGCCTGCCAGGAGGAGATAAAGCTTATCTACGCCCTTCTTAAGCCAAAGTTTGTCATTCCGCTCCACGGTGAATACCGTCACCGTCAGGCTAATGCAAATCTTGCCTTTGACATGGGCTATAAGCCGAAGAATGTGCTGCTTGCCGAGACCGGTGATGTAATTGAGGTGGATGCCAAAGAGGTGAAAGTGGTTGATACCGTTCAGGCCGGCGGAATTTATGTTGATAACTCCGGTGTGGCAGATGTCGGAAGGACAATTGTTCAGGACAGAAAGGATCTCTCCGAGAAAGGTGTCCTCATTGTATCTGTATGCATAGATGCCCGGAACCACTTTATTGTTTCAGGCCCTGAGGTCTTCACAAGAGGCTGGGCATATAACGGTGACAGCGATAAACTTATTGAAGAATTAAAGGATATGATTTATAATTCTTTGGATATATATCTTGAAAAAAATCAGTATAACCGTGGAAAAGTCAAAATGGTGATCGGGGATACTGTTCGTAAGTATGTAAAAATGCAGGACTACAGCACGCCTATGGTGCTGCCGTTTATTCTTGAAATTGAATAGGGGACACAATGGCCGGTAAGGGGTATAGCCTTGATTCAATTAAATTAGACGATTTTCCGGAGAACCGCGGACTTGCGGATTCTTATTTTGACCGCGAGACCGGTTTCGGCGCGGAGTTTTTTGATGACGATTCAGAAACCGTCTTCATGCCGAAGTCACGTTTCCTTGAGGAAGAAGAATTCATTATGAAGCATTCGGGTGAGCTTATGGGAGATTATGAAATCCCTGAGCCGGATCCGGATGATGTTGACGCGGAAATAGTCTGGGATAAGCTGCCGGAGTCAGTGGCCGCACCTGAAGAAGTTGAAGAAATAGCGGTTGCCCCTGTTTATACAACCACCCTTGAGGAAGATATGGCCTCAGAGGGTATCAATTCATATCAGAGTCAGGATATAGATGACTTCCTGAATAAGCTCAATCAGAAAGCCGTTTCTGAAAGAAACGAAGCCAGAGAGGCTTCAAGATGGAAACCAAAGGATACACCTGCCCGCACGGCAGAGGATAAGCCTGATCTTGACAGCATAAAGCTTTCGGAAGAAGACATAGCCATTTCGGAAGTGGCCAGCGTAAGCAGAATCTATGGCCATGCAGGCCCTGACAGGAGCCGTAACCCTGAAAACAGGAGGAAACGCCCTGCCGGACAAAGGAATACTCAGAATCAGCCTGAAACAAGAACTGCAAAGAAAGCCGGACAGGAAGGCACCCGTCAGGGGACTGATTATGAGAGCCGCCTTGAAAAGACACAGAGAAGCAGAAGCGGCGCAAAATCACTCAGACGCATACAGCTTGATGAAGAAGAGACAAGGCCAAAGAGAAGAAGGCGCGAAGAGGAAGACGACGAGTACCTTGCTGAGCAGAGGTTTGAAAACCAGAAGGAACAGAGAACGTCTCTTGTTACAGCCTTTAAGGGCAGCCTTTCAGGTGAAAAAAAAGCCGGCTCCAAGAGCAGACCGGCTTCTTCAGGAAACAGAAGTTCTTCGCAGAGCTCTTCAGGGAGCAGGCAGCGCTCTTCAAAGAGCAAAGAACGCTATGTAAAGAAAACACCTATAGGGGTTACGATCGCAAAGATCGTTTTCATCCTGCTCATCTGGGTGGCTGTGCTTGTTGCCGGAATAAAGCTGTACAATATGGCGTATGATATTTTCAATGACATTCCTGTTGATGCAGAAGACATCACTAAGACCGATTTCACAACGACCGGAAAAGAGACGGACGAGGAGATGGGAGAAAAGCTTCTGAAAGCCGGGTTTATTGATGACATTGATCTCTTTGTGAAACGCTGCAAGATATATGATTCCGAATACTATGAGGGCACGTTCAAACTCAGCAGGTCATTCAACACGGAGAAGATACTGAACATCCTTGCGGGATATAACTACTCGAGCGGAACCATGGAAGAGCCGGAACCGGTAACTGAGGCTCCCGAGCCGGAGAGCACAGAAGACGACCAGGTCAATGAAGGCGGAGATGACGCTGCAGGCAGCGGCGGAGATGAGGCCGGCGGCGAGGATAACGGAGAAGGCGGCGGAGAAGACTGAAATTGACGGGGATTGTTGAAGGCAATCCCCTTTTTGACTTTTATGATAGTAAACCCTGATGTTACAACTTATATACATTCCCTTGAAAAAGAGCCGCCGGCCCTTTTTGAGAGGCTGAGGACTTTTGCCGCTCAAAACGATGTTCCCATCATCAGAAGAGAGATGGAAAGCTTCATAAAAGTGCTTCTGGAAATGAAAAAGCCGGAAAGAATTCTTGAGATCGGTGCGGGGATTGCGTATTCAACTCTCTTCATGGCGTTTAACACACCGGAAGAGACAATGATCACAACAATAGAAAATTACGGACCAAGGATTGACGAAGCAGAGAAAAATATAAAAGAAAGCGGAATGAACAGGCGAATAACCCTGATAGCCGATGATGCAGCAAACGTACTGAAAACTCTTGAAGGACCTTTTGATTTCATCTTTCTGGATGCGGCAAAGGGTCAGTATATGGCATTTCTCCCTGAAATAACAAGGCTTCTTCCAAAGGGAGGAATTCTTCTTTCAGACAATGTGCTTCAGGAAGGCGATCTGGTGAGATCGCGCTATGCAACGCCGAGGCGTCAGAGGACCATCCATGAGCGCATGCGGGAATTTGTCCGGGAGCTTAAGCATTCGGAAGATTATGATACAAGCGTCATAACCATAGGCGACGGGGTGACGCTGAGCATTAAAAAATAGAAAGTGGAAAGAAAAATGAAAAAACCTGAGCTTTTGATGCCGGCCGGATCGCTTCCGGTACTTAAAGTGGCTGTTATGTACGGGGCCGATGCCGTTTATATTGGAGGAGAGGCTTTCTCCTTAAGGGCCAACGCACACAATTTTTCAATTCCGGATATGAAGGAAGGTGTGGAGTTTGCGCACAGCCATGGAGTAAAGGTGTATGTTACTGCCAATATCCTTGCGCATAATGCCGATCTTCAGGATGCAGAAAAATATTTTGAAGAGCTTAAGGAAGTGGGCGTTGATGCCCTTATCATTTCCGATCCTGGAATTTTTCAGATAGCAAAAAAGGTGCTGCCTGATGTAGACGTACACATCAGTACTCAGGCTAACAACACAAACTACGGCACATATAACTTCTGGCACAGCCTGGGAGCAAAAAGAGTTGTCAGCGCCAGGGAGCTTTCACTTGAAGAACTGGCAGAGCTTAAACAGAATATTCCTGAAGGAATGGAGATTGAAAGCTTTATTCACGGTGCCATGTGCATTTCCTATTCCGGAAGGTGTCTGCTCAGTGCATTCATGACAGGAAGAAGTGCAAATCTCGGCGAGTGCACGCATCCGTGCAGATGGAAATACAGCCTTGTGGAAGATACAAGGCCGGGCGAGCATTTCCCGGTTACGGAAAACGAAAGAGGCACATATATTTTCAACTCAAAGGATCTCTGCATGATAGAGTACATCCCGGAAATGGTAAAGGCGGGAATTGACAGCTTCAAGGTGGAGGGCCGTATGAAAAGCGCTCTTTATGTGGCAAGCGTATGCCGCACATACCGGATGGCTATCGATGATTATTTTACAGACGAAGAGCTTTACCGCAGCCGCATTCCTTTCTATAAAGAAGAGATTTCAAAGTGCACATACAGAGAATATACCACAGGTTTTTATTTTGGAAAGCCGGACGGCAGCGCACAGATCTATGATGCCAACACGTACGTTAAAGAATGGATATTCTTAGGAATCATAAACAGTGAGAGCAGGGAAATAGACGGGCATAAGGCATATATGCTTGAGCAGAAAAACAAGTTCAGTCTGGGCGATGAAGTTGAAGTCATGAAGCCTGACGGAACCAATCTGGTGCTTACTGTAAAGGGCCTTTGGGATGATAGTCTCCAGCCGATGGAGAGCTGCCCGCATCCAAAACAGAAGTTCTGGGCTGATTTCGGTACGGAACTGGATGAGTTTGACATTGTCCGGGCAAACCAGGGCTGAAAAAGAAATTGATTTTACTGATAAAAACAAGTATTATCTAAATGTTAAATAAATGAAAAGGGTTTAAAGGTGAAACCATGAGCCAGGAAAAAGTTGATAAGTACAAAGAGTCAAAAAAGAACAGAAAAGAGACTGTTAAAAAAGAAAAAAGAAAACAGACTATCATCACGATCATAGCCATTGTTATCATTGTTGTTGTGATCCTTGCAGTTCTGTTCTCGCTGATAGACGGCATTATTGCCGGCTGACAGTTTCACCATGACTGAAAGCTTCCCGCGCAAATTTTGGAGAGTCATTTACCCGGCTCTCCTTCTTATCGTCATATACCTTGCAGTATATCTTGCGGCAATTTTGGTATATGACGGTTTTTTTGCACTTAAATATGAAAACGTTGATGTTTTTATGAATGCCGGGGCAGCAGAGTACGTAAGTGCGGCAGCACTTATATTTGGTGCTGTTTTCGGAGCGATCGCATATAAAAAGGAATACATGATTCCTTCAGATTTTCTTTATAAGAATCCCGGTTATTTCTTTATATCATTAGGAACAGGGGCGCTGGCCGGCCACGGCGTAAGCATTCTCTGTTCTTTTATTGCACTTACTGGGATATTCGGAACATACACTCTCACAGAAAACATGCTTGCCGGTTCCGGTCTGATAATTGCAGTGATAAAGGCTGTACTTCTGGTACCTTTCACGGAAGAACTTGTTTTCAGGGGCCTTATATTTAACCGTGCCGAAAGGTATGCCGGCTTCTGGGGCGCGGCACTGATAAGCAGTGTGCTTTTCGGCATATATCATATGAATCTTCTTCAGGGGATTTACGGATTTATCTGCGGAATGATCCTCTGCCTCATATACAGATATGCAAGAAACCTCTGGGCCTGCATCCTGTTTCATGCAGGGGCGAATCTGGTTTCTCTGATATTAGAAGCGGCGGGAGTGAATTATCCTGCCATCTGGATCTATGCTGTTGTAATGGCTGCCTGCCTCGGCGGCTGCGTGGCAATTATTTTCCTTTTCAGATCAAAGACGGAAAGGTGAGGTAACTTCTTTAATATGGTCTGTCATCAGACCGGCAAAGGCTGAGATATATCCTTGTGTCAGCGCATGCTCAGCCTCTTTGTTCCAGACAGCCACAAGCTCTTCATGTTTTTCCATAGGATAAAAACGGAACATCGGATTGTTGGTGATGTTATTGAGCGTGGTGCTGATAACAAAGCCTTTATTCTGCTCAGCTGCCGTAAACGCAGTTTCGCGGTTGTTTACCACAATTATATTTGCCGGCTCCAGGTTCAGCTTCCTGGCATAATTTTTTGCCTCCTGCTTGAAGGAGGATTTATGGCCGCTCTCTTCTACAGAGTCAAAGATAAGGGGAAGGTCCATAAAGTCTTTATATGTTGACGAAGGAACAGCTTTTGGGTTGTCCTTTGAAACTCCCATGATGATGGGAAGATCAGCCAGCTTTTTTATACCCAGTCCCGGTTCTTTCGGGATGAAACGCCTGTATACGATGATCAGGTCAAGCTTATTTGCAAGCATGAGCTCCTGAAGGTTTTTCGGAGCCTGCCTTTCAAATGAATGGGAAAAATTCCTGTATCCTTCCAGCATTGCCTTCTGGACTGAATTGAGGACGGAGCCGAAGTAAAGACCGGCCTGAAGTCCCACACGCAGTTCCGGATATGATGCACCCTCGCTGGCTTCCAGTTCAAGCTGCAGGCTGTCAAACTTCTTTTTAAAGGCTGTAAAAAGATCGTAGTATTTTTTTCCGGCAGGAGTGATCTCGACCTTGTGATGGTCGCGCTTGAACAGCTGCACACCAAATTCATTTTCAAGCTTGGTGATGTTTTTGCTCACAGCCTGCTGGGTCATGAACATTTCTTCTGCTGTTCTGGAATAATTAAGTGTCCTGCCGAGGGACAGGAAGCAATTGATACTGCTGGTATTCATGGCATTCTCCTCCTGCTTGTTATGATTATGGCACAGTGCCTGTGATAAGGATATGTTAAAAACCACGATATTAACAACTAAAAGTTGTAACAAATTTCAAATTTGTGTAGTTTCCTTTTTGGTTGTAATACTTATAGACTATAAACATGAGCAATATAAATCCTGTATGAAAAGAAAGGAGAAATATGAGTAATCAGAAGTATGATGAAGTCATCAATACCACTGTCTGGTCTCCGGGACCTGGCTGCCACGGCGGCTGCGGAGCTAAGATCTATGTTAAAGATGGCAAAGTTGTAAAAGTTGAAGGTGACGAATGTCATCCATGGAGTCAGGGAAGAGCCTGCTCAAGGCTTCTTGCAATGACCCAGTACATGTATCACAAAGACCGTTTCATGTATCCTATGAAGCGTGTCGGCAAGCGTGGAGAAGGCAAATTCGAGCGCATCACATGGGATGAAGCCCTTGATACGATCGAAGCTAAGTTCAAACAGCTGAAGGCTGACTTCGGCCCTGAATCTGTTATCTTTATTCAGGGAACAGGCCGTGATATCGGCGGACCTATCTCCTACCTCTGCTATGCATACGGAAGCCCGAACTGGTGCCAGCTTGGTCTTGCAGGACAGAGCTGCTACACACCAAGACTCGGAGCTATGTCTATGACTCATGGTGACCCATGCGTTGCAGATGCTTCCCAGATGTTTGAAAAACGTTATGATGATCCTAACTTCGAAGTTCCTAAATATATCATAGTTTGGGGACAGAACCCTGGCGTTGGCTGCCCTGACGGTTTCATGGGCACATGGGTTGTTGACTGCATGAAGCGCGGATCAAAGATCATAAGCATCGATCCTAGAGCAACTTACTTTTCAACACATGCTGAATATTTCCTTCAGCTCCGTCCGGGCACAGACGCTGCTCTGGCACTCGGAATGATCAACGTTATCATTGAGAATGACTGGTATGATCATGACTTCGTTGAGAAGTGGTGCTACGGATTTGATAAACTGGCTGAGAGAGCTAAGGAATATCCTCTTGACAAGGTTTCAAAGATCACATGGGTACCTGAAGAGCTTATTTACGAGGCTGCAAAGGCATATGCACAGAACAGCCCGTCTGCTATCCAGTGGGGTCTTCCTATTGATATGTGTCCTGAAGGAACAACAACTGCTCAGGCTATCGCAGATCTCTGGTGCATCACAGGCAACCTTGATGTTCCTGGAGGAAACGTAATTGCACGTCCTGCTTTCGGTCTTACTCAGTATCCTTACGATACACATCAGATGAAGGATATGTACGGCGAGGGAATCATGGACCTCATCAACAAGAAGAGATGCGGTGCCGACAGATATCCTTACCTTGCAAACTTCAGAGGATGGGCTCAGCCTGATGTTGCTGTTGAGCAGATGCTTACAGGCAAGCCATATCCTATCAAGGCTGCATGGATCCAGACATCCAATATGCTGGGCGGTCAGGCAGCTGACCTTAACAAGCATTATGAAGCCCTGATGAACATGGAATTCAACGTAGTAGTTGACCTCTTCCCTAACCCGACCAGCATGGCTGTAGCAGATATTATCCTTCCTGTTGCTTCATTTGCTGAGAAGGAGAGCTGGAGAGCATGGTATATTCCGCTTCAGATCATCCAGCCTGCAGTAAGAGTAGGCGAGTGCCGTTCTGACTGGGAGATCAACCTGGAGCTTGCAGGACGTTTCAATCCTGAACTCAAGGCTAAGTATCCTAACTTCCAGGCTTACTGCGATGAGCGTATGAAACCTGCAGGATATTCTTACAAGAAAGTAGCTGAAGAGGGCGGATTTGTATATCCTGATCCTGAAAACATGAAAGACTGCTCAGTTCCTTACAGAAGATACGAGAGAGGCGTTCTCCGTCCTGATGGAAAGCCTGGCTTCCGTACACCTACAGGCAAGGTAGAGCTTTATGCAACACAGCATGAGAAGTTCGGTATCGATCCGCTTCCATTCTTTGTTGAGCCTCCTGAGAGTGAAGTACGTACACCTGAGCTCTTCGAGAAGTACCCTCTGGTAATGGTAACAGGCAGACGTTCACCTGTTTACTTCCATGCAGAGCACAGAATGATCCCATGGCTTCGCGCATGCGATCCGTATCCATTGGTAGAAGTTCATCCAAGCGTTCTTAAAGATCTTGGTATTGAAGACGGCGAATGGATCTGGGTTGAGAATGACAAGGGCAAGATCAGAAGAAAAGTTAAGGCTAATCCTTCAATGCATCCGAAGTGCGTCAGCGTTCCTCACGGCTGGTGGATTCCGGAAGCAGAAGGCAAGGCTCCTACATTCTATAAATCATGGGAGCACAACTGCAACCTTCTTACACCTGTTGATACTCAGTCATCAAGCGGATACGGCGGTGGCGCATATAAGACAACCCTTTGCCGCATTCGTAAGTCAGAACCGAACGAGCAGCCGGTACAGCCGCCAAGGTTCCATGACAACGCTGATAACAAGGAGGGATTATGATGGAGAAATACGGACTTTTATTTGATGCCCAGTACTGTGTTGGATGCTTTTCATGCACAGTAGCATGCAAGCAGGAGCATGGTTTTGATGCTGATACATGGGGAATCAAAGTCAATGAAATGATCTATACCAGACCTGATGGAAAGACCATGGTTGAGTTTGCTCCATATCCTACAGATCTTTGCACTCTTTGTGCTGCAAGACTGGCTGACGGAGAGAAAGAGCCTTCATGTGTTAAGCATTGCATGACAAAATGCATTTCTTACGGCAAGATTTCTGATCTTGTTAAAGAGATGGAAAATAAGCCGAGAGCAATTCTTTACTCAGGAAAATAATAATTCCCATTGCGGGAAATGTTTTTCCTAAAGCGGAGCAGCCGGGTGCTGCTCCGCTTTTTATCAGGAAAAATGTTCAGATATTTAATTCTTGAGATCTTTTAACAAGCCTTAAATTATGCGCATATGCATGATTTAAGGCAGCTCCGATGCGCGGGTACAGGGAAGACAGGATCGGGCTAATCCTACGGCGCAATTTGGCAGTGCAAAAAATAAATTACTATGTTACACTGACAAAAATAAATACGGCGTGCAACAGGAAATATCCGACAGCCGGTAAGGAGGCAGTATGGTAATAGTTGGTACTATGCTGAAAATTGTGATTACCATGGCTTTGGGATATTTTTTATTCAAGATAAAAGTCCTGAATCCGGGGACCAATGCAGCAATTTCAAAAATCATTATTCTGGCGAGCAGCCCGTGCCTTGTATTCTCATCCATCATGAGCATGGGAAGTGAAGGAAAGGGTGAAGTTGGAACACTTCTTATAGTGGGGCTTGTAATTTATGCCGTGTTTTTTCTGGTGGCCTTTCCTCTGGTGAAGGCCATTCGCATTCCCAGAGAAGAACTGAACACCTTCCTTTGCATGGTGGTATTCGGCAATGTGGGCTTTGTGGGTTTTCCGCTGGCGGCTTCTCTTTCAGGGCCGGCAGGCCTGTTTTATATAGGTGTGCTGAATGTTCATTTTACAATAATCGCCTATACGGTAGGCATCACCCTGCTCACCGGAAAAGGCCATTTCCGCATATCCAATATAATAAATCCGGCGACGGTGGGGGCAGTTCTTGCACTCGTTCTTTTTCTTACAGGAGTTAAGCTTCCGGATGTGGTGCTGGCTCCGCTGGACTTCATCGGCCAGCTGACCTCACCCTTAGCAATGTTAGTGCTGGGATCAACTATCGCATCATATTCACCTAAGAAAATGTTCGGAAACTGGAGATACTATGTAATATCATTTGTTAAGCTACTGGTATTTCCGCTGGCGGCCTTTTTCATCATGAGAGCCCTGATCGGCAATAACGAGATGACAAAAATGGTTGCGATATATGCAGGCTGCCCGACTGCCACAATTCTTCCCGTCATGACGCTGGCCTACGGCGGAGATTGGGAAAATACATCATCCGGAGCAGGGCTTTCTCATTTGCTTTGCATAATAACGGTTCCGGCTCTCTGGCTGCTTATGGGAATTTTGTGATGCTGATAAAATTTCCTTACATTGGTATACTTTATGTTAGAGAACTGCTCTAACATAGGGTGTATCAATGTAAGAGAATAATAAAAGGGCGTTGACCGGAGCGGGATGTCTACGGGATCGGAGGCAAAATTTATTCAAGCGGGCGCATATTTCAAGGAACGGTCGGGCGGCCATTCAGCTGGCACAAGCGGCCTGCGGCGAACGCTTCAAAAAGTGCACTTAAAAATATGCCCGGTATCAGGTAAAATATCAGCGAAGCAAAAACTAAAAACGGAAGAAATTAAAATGATCAGAGATATTGTACATGACCCTATCTTTCTCAGTAGGAAGTCGCAGCCGGCAGGTAAGGCCGACAAGTCAGTCGGACAGGATATGAAAGACACTTTAAAAGCTCATGAAAATGAATGCGTAGGTATGGCTGCAAATATGATCGGCCAGCTGAAGCGAATAATAGTTTTTCAGGGGGAACAGGGCATACAGCTAATGTATAACCCGGAAATAATCAAAAAGATGGGGCCATATGAAGCAGAGGAGGGCTGCCTTTCACTTTCGGGAACAAGAAAGACACAGCGGTTTCAGCTGATATCCGTGAAATATCAGGATGAGTCCTTCCTGTGGAAGGAAGCAGGCTTCGCCGGTTTTACGGCTCAGATAATCCAGCACGAATGTGACCACCTGGATGGAATACTGATATAGAAATGTAATTGTGTTTGGTCCTGAGGAGGCATGTCATCGGTATGTAGGACCAAAGTGCCGATGGATTTGGTCTTGGAGGGGCATCTCAATGCTATACAGGACCAAAGTGCCGAAAGGTTTGGTCCTGAGGAGGCATGTCATCGGTATGTAGGACCAAAGTGCCGAAAGG
>JAZUFV010000035.1:0-8803 GCA_045640845.1 Lachnospiraceae bacterium | reverse complement strand
AGAAGAAATCAAGAGAAAATTTTCAATCAACTCAAGCGTTATTCCAATCGAATTTAACGGAATCAAGATAAACATTCTTGATACTCCGGGATACTTTGATTTTGTCGGTGCACAGGAAGAGTGCCTCGGTGTTGCTGATGCTGCAATCATCGTTGTTGACGCAAAATCAGGAATTCAGGTTGGTACTTACAGAGCATGGGAAAACTGCGAGAAGTACAAACTTCCGAGAATAATCTATGTTACCGGTCTCGATGTTCCTAATGCTGATTATAATCAGGTTGTTGCTGATCTTAAGGCTGAATTCGGAAACAAGGTTTGCCCGATTCATTTCCCTATCATTGATAAGGAACAGTTTGTTGGCTATGCAAATGTAATCTGCCAGTCAGGTTTTAAATATAAAGCTGATGGTTCTACCGAAAGCTGTGATGTTCCTGCAGATGTTGCTGATCTCATTGAAGAGAACAGAGAAGGTCTGATGGAAGCAGTTGCAGAAACTTCAGAAGAACTCATGGATAAATACTTTGGCGGCGAAGAGTTTACAGAAGAAGAGATTGCCGATGCTCTTAAAGCAAGCGTTTCTGACGCAAGCATCGTTCCGGTAATGGCTGGTTCATCTGTTAAGAACTTCGGACCTAAGAAGCTTCTTGAGGCAATCCAGAATTACTTCCCATCACCTGACAAATCACCTGTTAAAGTTTCAGGAAAGAACGGCGCTGATGAAGAATTCAAGTGTGAATGTGATTCTTCAAAACCTCTTGCAGCTTATGTTTTCAGAACAATCATGGATCCTTTCATCGGTAAATATTCACTGGTTAAAGTTTTCTCAGGTAAGCTTTCAAGTGATGATACTGTTTATAATGCTGAAACCGGCGAGACAGAAAAGATTTCAAAGCTTTATATCATGAGAGGTAAGAGCTTTGAAGAAGTAAAAGAATTCCAGGCAGGCGATATCGGTGCTATCGGAAAACTTAACCTTGCAAAGACAAAAGATACACTTTCACGCAAAGAAAGTCCTGTTACCCTTGAAAAGTTCAAATCTTCAGTTCCTTATACATACATGAAGTATTCAGCTGCTAATAAGGGCGAAGAAGATAAGATTTCACAGGCTCTTGCAAAACTCTGTGCTGAAGATCAGACACTTAAGACATTTGCAGACGAAGAGAACAGACAGGCACTGATCTATGGTATCGGCGATCAGCATATTGACGTTGTTATTTCTAAACTTAAAGAAAAATACAAAGTTGATGTTGTTATTGATAAGCCTGCATTCGCTTTCCGCGAGACTCTCAGAAAGTCAGCAGAAGTTGAAGGCAAACATAAGAAACAGTCAGGCGGTCATGGTCAGTATGGTCATGTTAAGATGATCTTCGAACCTCTTGGAAATACTGAAGAAGCATATCAGTTTGAAGAAAAGATCTTCGGCGGCTCTGTTCCTAAGAACTATTTCCCTGCTGTTGAAAAGGGAATTCAGGAATGCGTTCTTAAAGGACCTCTTGCAAATTATCCTGTTGTTGGTGTAAAGGCTACACTTATTGACGGTTCATACCATCCGGTAGACTCATCAGAAATGGCCTTCAAGATGGCAACCATCCTTGCTTTCAAGAAGGGCTTCATGGAAGCCAGCCCTGTTCTTCTTGAGCCTATCGCTTCACTTAAAGTTATCGTTCCTGATAAGTTTACAGGTGATGTTATGGGTGACCTCAACAAGAAGAGAGGCCGTGTTCTCGGAATGAACCCTACATCTGACGGAAAGACATGCGTTGAGGCTGATATCCCTATGTCAGAACTTTTCGGATACTCAACAACACTCCGTTCAATGACCGGTGGTTTCGGTGATTTCTCATACGAATTTGCACGTTATGAGCAGGCTCCTCAGGATGTTCAGGAGAAAGAAATTGCTGCTCGTCAGACAAAGGACGAAGAATAATTTTCTTAATGAATTACGATTTAATAATCATTGGTGGCGGTGCATCAGGTTTGTGCACCGCCATTAAAGCAAAAAGGGATAATAATTCTGTACTGGTTATCGAACATACCGACCGGACTGTAAAGAAGATTCTTCAGACCGGAAACGGAAAGTGCAATCTGACAAATTCTTTTTGCAAAGCCGAATTGTTTGATAAGAACCCGGAAAAAATAAAACCTTTCTTCACATCAGGTGACGAAGGGTTTGTTTTGTCTGTAATATCATCTTTTGATGCTGATGATACCGTTGATTTCTTTGAAAGTCTCGGTATTCTCACAATAAATAAGAATGGTTATATTTATCCGATAAGTGAGCAGGCTTCTTCAATCAACGATATATTGAGAAATACCTGTAATAATAAAAATATTGATATAATCACCGGGTATGAACCGCAAAACATAACAAAAACCGATAATTTGTTTGATATAGACGGTAAATATAAATGCAGCAGTCTTGTTCTTGCAACGGGAGGAATGGCTGCACCAAAAACCGGCTCAGATGGTTCAGGATACAGATTTGCAGAAAGTTTTGGTCATAGAATAATATCACCTTTACCGGCCCTCACAGGTTTAAAATGTAATGACGGCTTTTTCAGAGAAATATCCGGTGTAAGGTGCGATGCCGTCCTTTCTTTGTTTGATGGAAAGAAAGAAGTAATGTCGGTTTCCGGCAACCTCCAGTTTACAGATTATGGTATATCAGGGATTCCTATATTTCAGATTTCTTCCGTGGCCGGCAGATTATTTGAGAATAAACGCAAACTCAAAATTAAAGTTGATCTTCTGCCGGAGGTATCCGAAGAAAGCCTTTATGAGTTTTTGTATGAAAACATTGAAAACAAACGGGATGATATTCTTCTTGGAATCGTTAATAAAAAACTGTCGTCCCTTATATATAAAATTGCCGGAGATAAAGGCTGCCGACAGGATGAATTTTTCAGGTCAGTCTGCAGTCTTGTTAAAAACTTTTATGTAACACCGATCAGCTTAAGGTCTTTTGATGATGCACAGGTTACATCAGGAGGAGTTGCAACGGATGACATAAATTCCGAAACAATGGAATCTAAACTTGTAAACGGTCTTTATTTTACCGGTGAGATAATTGATGTGAACGGTATATGCGGCGGCTACAACCTCCAGTGGGCGTGGTCTACAGCCCATATTGCTGCACAGAGCATAAATAATGATAAGAATAAGTCAGATCAAAACTAAACCTGTTTTTAATGAAGGTGAAATAAAAAAAGCATTGATCAGGAAGCTTGGAATTAAAGAAGAAAGGCTTCTTGATTTTTGTGTTGTAAAAAAATCTGTTGATGCCAGAGATAAAGATAATATTCTGTTTGTATATTCTGTTGACGCAGAAATAAAAAATGAAAAACAGATTCTTGACAGATTTTCAAAAGACAGAAATATAAACAAATCCGAACCGTTTGAATATAAACTTCCTGAAAAGGGAACAACTGCTTTAAAGGGCAGAATCTGCGTTGTAGGAAGCGGACCGGCCGGCATGTTTTGCGCCTATCTGCTTTCAAAATGCGGTTTCAGGCCTGTCCTGATTGAGCAGGGTGAAAATGTTGATGAAAGACAAAAAAGCGTTGAAAGCTTCTGGAACGGAGGCAGACTGAATGTAAATTCCAACATTCAGTTTGGTGAAGGCGGAGCCGGAACTTTCTCTGACGGTAAATTGTCTACCGGTGTAAAAGATCCATCCGGAAGAAAGGATTTTGTTCTTAAAACTTTTGCCGATCATGGTGCCGGAAGCAGAATAATCACGGATGCAAAACCTCATATGGGAACTGATGTACTTAAAAAAGTGATTAAAAGCATCAGGATGGAAATCATCAGGAACGGCGGTTCAGTACTGTTTAACACAAAATTTACAGCTTTTCATTGTGATGATGAAAAACTGTATGAAATAGAAATTGAAAAAGACGGCTCAAAAGAATTGATTGAGTGCAGCACTCTGGTTCTTGCAGCAGGACATTCATCCAGGGATACATATAAAATGCTTTATGAAAACGGAGTGAAAATGGAACCGAAAGGTTTTGCCGTGGGCGTAAGAATAGAGCACTCTCAGGAGGATATAAATACATCCCAATATGGGAAGGCATATAAAGAAAAGTATGGAAGCCTGCTTCCTCCCGCTGATTACAGCCTTGCAGCAAAGCTTGATGACGGACATAATGTTTATTCCTTCTGCATGTGTCCCGGAGGTTACGTTGTAAATTCATCATCTGAAGAGGGAAGATTATGCATAAACGGAATGAGTTATTCAGGCCGGAATGGAACAAATGCAAATTCTGCCATTGTTGTCAGCATTTCGCCGGATGATGTCGGTGCGGATATGGATCTTTTTGCAGGTCTTGAGTTTCAGAAAAAACTGGAAGAAAAGGCTTTTCAGGCTGCAGACGGAAAGATTCCGACGCAGAGATTCGGAGATTTTGAAGCCGGAAAAACAACAACTGCAGAAAGCACGATAACGTCAGCCAAAAAAGGTGACACAGGCTTTGCTGACCTTAATAATATTCTTCCCGACCTAATATGCCGCGATGTAAAGGAAGGCATAAAAAGATTCGGAAAGATAATAGAAGGTTTTGATTCACCGGACGCATTGGTCAGTGCAGTTGAAAGCAGAACATCCTCACCGCTCAGGATCACAAGAGATGATCATTTTGAAAGCAATATAAAAGGCATCTTTCCATGCGGAGAAGGCGCCGGATATGCCGGCGGCATAACAAGCGCAGCCATAGACGGAATAAAAGTGTTTGAAGAAATTTACAGGAGATATGATCCTGTGTTATCATCTGAAACGTAAATCGGAGGAAGTCATGAGCAACAGAAATGATTTTAAAAATATAAAAAGAGTAGTTATCAAAGTGGGATCTTCTTCCTTGTTTCACATGGAAACAGGAAAGCTGAACCTTGTTAAAATGGAAAAACTTTCAAGGATAATTTCCGATCTTTCAAATAAAGGCATGGAAGTTATTCTTGTATCTTCCGGAGCTCAGGCAGCAGCTAAAAGCTCTATGAATCTCACATTTGAGCGTTCAAACATTCCGATGAGACAGGCAAGCGCTGCCATTGGTCAGGCACAGCTTATGGCCATTTACCAGCGTTTATTTTCCGAATACGGTAAAACTGCGGCACAGGTCCTCCTGACCCGTTATACAATTCATTCAGAGCTTACAAGAACAAATGCCGCAAATACCTTTAACGAGCTTATTAAACTCGGAGCCATACCTATAGTTAATGAAAATGATACGGTAACGACAGAAGAGATTGAATTTGGTGACAATGACTGTCTTTCTGCTCTTGTAGCAGCTCTGACAGGCGCAGATCTTCTTATTATTCTTTCAGATATAGACGGCTTATTCGATGACAATCCTAAAACAAACCCTGAGGCAAAGCTTATTTCTGATGTTTATGAGATTAATGATGATATTATCTCAATGGGTAAGCATGCTCCCGGGACCGCATTCGGAACAGGCGGAATGGCATCTAAACTTGAGGCAGCAAAAATAGCTGAATCTTCAGGAACCGATATGGTGATAATCAACGGCAGCGATGTAAATAACATCATAAGGGTATTTGACGGCGAGAACATCGGAACCTTCTTTCATTCCAACGGAAAAAATGATTTTGAGTTTCAGGAGTTTGACATAAGGGATTGATATGGATATCAGAATTATTCATAAAAATGAAAAACTTGATACTTTAATTATCCGCGGCAGATCAATTCTTGAAGTTGAGAAACATTATCAGGATGATATCGGTATTTATGATCTTTCCGTATATGATCCCGATAAAAACACATTAGAAGAAATTTCACCTGAACTGAAAAAGGTTGATATAGTTCCTGTTTATAACTGTATATGGAAATCCGAAGATATTTATTTCGGCACATGCAAGGCTGATGATGAAAACAATCTTCTTATACAGGTTTACAAGTATGATACAGGCCGTAAAACCACAGAATTCCTGCATGCCCTTACTGAAAATAATCAGATTTTCGTCGGAACAAAGACCATAAAACTTTTTGCACTTGATGAGAATCTTTTTCTGGTTCAGACAGAAGTTAAAAAGGATAACAGTTCCCAGAAACTTATGGGAAACATTGAATTCAATCTGTGCCTTTATAACACTGAAACAGGTTCGCAAACCGATATAATCGATCAGAACCTGCTTAATAACGGAGTTAATGTAATCATTCCAATTGATGAAGAGCATTTTCTGATAAAGACCGGATATTCTTTTCTTGAAGATTCGCGTATAAGCGGTTCATCTGAAAGTGAAGCTCTGATTGAATCTGTATTTTATGGTCCTAAGAAATCTTTCATAGATTCCCTTAACACCGGCTCGGCAACAAACGGGTTCCGGCTGCTGGCAACAGCATATTTTGATAAATGTATTCTTTCACCTATGGTGAAGGATGATTATATATATTTCATTGTTTATGATTATGAAAACAGACTTTCGGAAGTCTCATTCTACAATTATGTAACTGATGATATTCTGGTCTGCAAAAATGAAAATGCAGATGTTGAAGATCTGGAAAACGCATATATAATCAATAATGTGCCATATATAAGACACGAAAAAGATGATAAAACCCAGTTTATAAACCTGATCACTTCGGATATTGACTGCGTTTTTTATGATGAAAAATTTGTAGGTCTCAGCGGAGGTCTCTTTATCTTCCATAAAGAGCAGGGTAACCATAATAACATCAGAATTTACCGCCATCCGAAACTGGATCTTGTTTACGAAGAGAAAGGCTATATCAATAATTTCTGTAATGACAGGGATAATTATTTTATTTATGTAAGCGATGAACAATTTATCTGAAAAAAGAATCCTCGGTCCCGAGGTAAGATTTGAACTGAAGAAATTCTTTCCTTTGCTTGCTGCTCTCTGGGGGCAGCAGCTTTTGAGTCTCAGCGTTAATCTGCTGGACAATTTCATGCTTGGTACTTATATGGAATCCGCCATGAGCGCAGCATCTGTTGTAAACCAGGTTCAAAGTGTTGTTGCTAATATCATATTCGGAGCAGGAAGCGGAGTGGCAATGCTGGGCGCTCAGTACTGGGGAAAAGGGCAGAAGGAACCCATAAAAAAGATATTTGCAGACGGGCTTAAAACCTCTGCTTTTATCGGCATTCTTATGTCAATAATCACTTTTGCAATACCGGGACCTATAATCAGATTGCTTACATCAGATGAAGCGATAGTTGAGCAGGGCATTTCTTATCTTTCGATAATGTGTTTTTCTTATGCTGTTTATTCTTTTTCAAATGTCCTTATGGTTTCGCTTCAGGCTGTTGAAACTGCCTATGTCGGAACTATTATGTCAGGAACTACACTTATCACAAACGGAGTTCTGAATTATATACTGATATACGGAAATTTCGGAGCTCCTGAGCTGGGAATAAAAGGTGCTGCCATCGCAACACTGGCAAGCAGGGTTATCGAACTTATAATAGTATGGTCATATATACTGTTTAAAGACAAAAAACTGCGTCTGAAGATAAAAGACCTTTTAATGATCAAAACCGGATATTACAAAGACTATATTAAAGTCGCAGCTCCTCTTATGTTTACAGGTTTTATGTGGGCATTTGGACTTGCAGCGCAGACTGCCATCCTTGGTCACCTCAGTGCCGAAGCCATAGGTGCAAACAGTATAGCCGTTACAGTTGCCCAGGTTTTCCTTGTAGCAGGTTATTCATCAGCAAGTGCTTCAGGTGTTGTCATGGGGAAAACAGTCGGATCGGGAAGGCTTGAGCTTGTTAAACCTCTTGCAAAGTTTCTGCAGATTTTCTGCGCCTGTCTTGGCGTGATTATGGGAATAATTCTTATGCTTTTAAGAAGTACCATTATAAGCGTATATTCCATTAGTCCTGAAACAACCGACCTTGCATCTACTTTTCTTCTGATTATGAGCTTTTCAATAATGGGGTCAATCTACGAATATCCGGTTATGGGCGGGATCATTGCCGGCGGAGGCAATACAAAGTATCAGACACTTATGGACAATCTGTTTATGTGGCTTTTCAGCGTGCCGTTTGCGTTTCTTTCTGCATATGTTTTCCATTGGCATCCTGCAATAACATTTATGTTTCTGAAAGTTGACCAGCTGCTGAAATGCATACCAAATGCTATTTATTGCAATAGTTATAAATGGGTTAAAGATTGGACAAGATAATATTGATTTTTATGCTGTTTAAGCGTATGATTTATTTGATTTATTATGCGTTTTTATATGCATTTTTATTTTAAATCTGTTTGGAAATTTAAGGAGGCTATATTTTATGAAAGAAATCGTTATTGCAAGTGCTTGCAGAACTGCAATCGGTAAGTTCGGTGGTTCTTTAAAGAACATCCCTACACAGGACCTCGGTGCAATTGCTATCAAAGAAGCAGTTAAGAGAGCCGGAATCCAGCCTGAGCAGGTTGATGAAGTTATTTTCGGTAATGTTATTACCGCTGGTCTCGGACAGAATCCTGCTCGTCAGGCTTCTATCAAGGCAGGTCTTCCAATCGAATGCACAGCAACAACAATCAATATCGTTTGCGGTTCAGGTCTTAAGGCAGTTGCTCTTGCAGCAAACCAGATCAAAGCCGGCGAAGCTGATGTTGTAGTAGCAGGTGGTATGGAGAACATGAGCTATGCTCCTTACGCTTCATTTGGCACACGCTGGGGCGCAAGAATGAACGCAACACAGATGATCGACTGCACAGTTAATGATGGTCTTTGGGATGCATTCAATAACTATCATATGGGTATCACAGCTGAGAACGTTGCTGAGCAGTGGGGCCTTACAAGAGAAATGCAGGATGA